>DASTPE010000160.1:0-68469 GCA_035762345.1 Burkholderiales bacterium | reverse complement strand
CCGCGCAGCTTGCCGTTCACCTGCACCACCAGCTCGATCTCGTCCTGCTCGAGCGCCGCGGCATCGGGCTCGGGCCACGGGGCTTTCATCACGTCCTCGCCGAACCCGAGCTCGCGCCACAGATGGTGAGCGATGTGCGGGGCGATCGGTGAAAGCAGCCGCAGCAGAATGGACAGGCCTTCCTCGCTGGTCGCGTTCCATTCGGGCAGCTCTTCGAGGGCATTGAGGATCTTCATGCAGGCCGAGGCGACGGTGTTGAACTGGTGGCGCTGCATGTCGAAGTTCGCCTGTTTCAGGTCCGCGTGGATACGGAAGCGGATCTTCCTGTCGACGTCCTTGCTCTTGCTCGCCCTGGAGAACCGGTAGGCAAATGTCCATACCGATTTCAGGAATCTCGCCGAGCCGGCGACGTTCTTGTCGCTCCATTCCAGCGTGTTGGTCGGAGGTGAAGCAAAGATGGTGTAGAAACGCGCGGTGTCCGCGCCGTGCTCGTCGATCAGCGCTTGGGGATCGACGCCGTTGTTCTTTGACTTGGACATCGTGCCGACCCCGTCGTACACGACGGGGATACCGTCCGAAGCGCGTTTCGCCGAAACGATGTTGCCCTTGGAATCCCTTTGCACCTCGACCTCCGCGGGATTGACCCACTCCCGCCGGCCACTCGCATCGGTGTAGTAGGACTCGGCGAGCACCATGCCCTGGGTCAGCAGGTTGGTGAAAGGCTCGGCCACTCCCGGCATGAGGCCCGTCTCCTCCCGCATGACGCGCTGGAAGAAGCGCGAGTACAGGAGATGCAAGATAGCGTGCTCGATGCCGCCGATGTACTGGTCGACGGGCATCCAGTAGCTCGCCCGCTCGTCGAGCATCGCCTTGCTCTGGTCCGGACAAGCGAAGCGCGCGAAGTACCACGAGGAGTCGACGAACGTGTCCATCGTATCGGTCTCGCGATTCGCCGGCCGCGAGCACTGGGGACATTTCGTCTGGTAGAACTCAGGCTTCTTTGCGAGCGGGTTGCCGGTGCCGTCGGGCACGACGTCTTCGGGGAGCACGACTGGAAGCTCGGCGTCGGGCACCGGTACGTCGCCACAGGCGGGGCAGTGCACGATCGGGATGGGCGTGCCCCAGTAGCGCTGGCGCGAAATCCCCCAGTCGCGCAGGCGCCATTGCACCTGCTTCTCGCCGAGGCCCTTTGCCCTGAGATCCTCGGCAATGCGATCCACGGCTTCCTGGTAGCCGAGGCCGTCGTACGGTCCTGAGTTGATGCATACCCCATACTCGGCGTACTCGGGCTTCCAGGGTGCCGGCACGGTGTCGCCGAGCGCGTGGCGGATGACCGGCTTGATCGGCAGCTTGTACTTGAGCGCGAACTCGTAGTCCCGCTCGTCGTGCGCCGGCACACCCATGACCGCGCCTTCGCCGTATCCCATCAGTACGTAGTTTCCGACCCACACCGGGATCTGCTCGTTCGTCAGCGGGTGGGACGCAAAGAGCCCTGTCGGCATGCCCTTCTTCTCGATCTGGGCGAGGTCGGCTTCGATGAGCGCGCCTTTTCTGCACGCATCCATGAACTTGGCCAGCTCGGGATTTCGTCGAGCAGCGTGCACGGCGATCGGATGCTCTGCCGCGACCGCCATGAAGGTCGCACCTATCAGGGTGTCCGCGCGAGTCGTGAACACCCATAGCACGCGGTCATCGTTTTCCAGCCGATAGGGAAAGCCGATCCGCACGCCGTCCGAGCGCCCGATCCAGTTCTTCTGCATGAGCTTCACCTGCTCCGGCCAGCCGGGCAGCTTGTCGAGCGCAGCGAGCAGCTCCTCGGCATAGGCCGTGATGCGCAGGAAGTACATCGGGATCTCGCGCTTTTCGACGAGCGCTCCGGTGCGCCAGCCCCGGCCCTCGATCACCTGCTCATTGGCGAGGACCGTCTGGTCGACGGGATCCCAGTTGACGGCGCCGGTCTTCTTGTAGGCAAGCCCCTTGCGGAAAAGCCTTGTGAAGACCCACTGGTTCCAGCGGTAGTAGTCGGACTTGCAGGTGGCGAGCTCGCGGTTCCAGTCGAGCGCGAAGCCCAGGCTTTGCAGCTGCGCCTTCATGTAGGCGATGTTGTCGTACGTCCATCGCGCGGGCGGGACCTCGTTTGCCATAGCGGCGTTCTCGGCCGGCAGGCCGAACGCGTCCCAGCCCATCGGCTGCAGCACGTTGTAACCGCGCATGCGGTAGTAGCGCGTGAGCACGTCGCCGATGGTGTAGTTGCGCACGTGCCCCATGTGCAGCTTCCCCGAGGGGTAAGGGAACATGGACAGACAGTAGAATTTCGGCCTGGCGCGCGCTTCGGTCGAGCGGAAGGAATCGCGGCTCGCCCAAAACGCCTGGGCTTCGCGCTCCACGCTTGCCGGTTCGTAAGCTTCTTGCATGTGAAGTTTTGCGGAAGCCGCGGATTATCGCATCCCACGCGAGCGTGGAAGCCGAAGAAGGGGGACGTCCATGAAAGCTCTGCTACTTGCTCTGGCGTTGGGGCTCGCTGCCGCTGTCCAGGCACAATCCTGGCCAGCCAAACCGGTGCGCTTAATCGTGCCTTTCCCGCCCGGCGGAGCCACCGACGTCGCCGCGCGCTCGGTCTCCGACCGGCTGTCGCAGGCGCTTGGTCAGCAGTTTCTCGTCGAGAATCGGGCCGGCGGCGCCGGCGCCATCGGCACGCATGAAGTCGCGCGCGCCGCGCCGGATGGCTACACGATCCTCTTCGCCGCCGATCCTGTGGTGACGCTGCACTTGGTCGTGAAGAACGTGCCCTATGAGGTGCTGCGCGACTTCGTGCCGGTGACGCAGGTCACCACGCAGCCGATTGCGGTCGCCGCGCACGCTTCGCTGCCGGTGGCAAACGTGCAGGAGCTGATCGCGCATGCGAAGGCAAACCCCGGGAAGCTTTCGTTCGCCCATTCCGGCACGGGCAGCGGCCAGCACATGTCAGGAGAGCTTCTGAAGAAGATGGCCGGCATTGACATGGTGCATGTCCCGTATAAGGGCGGCGGGCCGGCGGTCCAGGACCTGGTCGGCGGCCAGGTGCCGGTGGCCGTGCTCGGCTCGACGCCGCTTATCCCGCATCACCGGGCCGGCCGGATCAAGATCCTCGCGTTCACGAGCAAGGAGCGCTTCCCCACGATGCCCGAGATCCCGACGCTGCACGAGTCCGGCTTTCCGGGCTTCGACACCGGCCAGTGGCTGGGCCTGCTCGTGCCGCGCGGCACGAGCACCGAGGTGGTCGAGCGGCTCTACGCCGAGACGAAGAAGGTGCTCGCGCTGGAAGATGTGAAGGCGAGGCTCCTGCAGGCGGCGCTGCTTCCAGTCGGCAGCTCGCCGAAAGAGTTCGAGGCGCTGATCCGCGCAGACCTCGAGCGCTGGTCGAAGCTCGCCGGCGAGCTCGGACTCAAGCCGCAGTAGTCGCCGGTTTAGAATCGGGGCTTGTCGCTTCACCTCGAACACCTCAACCCCGAGCAGCTCGCCGCGGTCACCCTGCCGGATGAGCATGCGCTGATCCTCGCCGGCGCGGGCAGCGGCAAGACGCGCGTGCTCACTACGCGGATCGCCTGGCTCATCAAAGGCGAGCGCGTCGCGCCGTCGGGCATCCTCGCTGTCACGTTCACCAACAAAGCGGCGCGCGAGATGCTGACGCGAGTCGCGGCGATGATGACGCTGAACCCGCGTGGCATGTGGATCGGCACGTTCCACGGCCTGTGCAGCCGTATGCTGCGCGCCCACGCCCGCGAGGCTGGTTTGCCCCCGACGTTCCAAATCCTCGACTCGCAGGACCAGCTCGCCGCAATCAAGCGCCTGTTGAAGGCATTGAACGTCGACGAAGAGCGGTTTCCGGCGCGCGAGGTGCAGTACTTCATCAACGACCGCAAGGAAGAAGGCGTACGCGCGCGCGATGTGCCGCCTGCGGACGAAACCACGCGCCGTTTCGCCGAGCTCTATGCCGCCTACGATGAGCAGTGCCAACGCGAGGGTGTCGTGGACTTTCCGGAACTGCTGGTCCGCTCTTACGAACTTCTTTCAAGAAACGAAATCCTGCGGGAGCACTACGCGAGGCGCTTTCGGCACATCTTGGTGGATGAGTTCCAGGATACGAACCGCCTGCAGTACCGCTGGCTGAAGCTCTTTCGCTCGCAAGACGCGAAGTTCTTCTGCGTCGGCGATGACGACCAGTCGATCTACACCTTTCGTGGCGCGTACGTCGGTAACATGGCCGACTTCGAGCGCGAGTTCAAGGTCGCGCGCGTGATACGCCTGGAGCAGAACTACCGCTCGCACGGGAATATCCTCGACGCCGCCAACGCCCTCATCGCCAACAACCGCAATCGCCTCGGCAAGAACTTGTGGACGGCCGCAGGCAACGGCGAGCCGGTGCGGGTGTTCGAGGGGGAGTCCGACGCCGACGAGGCGCGCTGGATCGTCGAAGAAGTGCAGGCGCTCGCGCGCGAGGGTACACCGCTCTCGCAAATGGCAGTGCTCTACCGCTCGAATGCGCAATCGCGAGTGGTGGAGCATGCGCTGTTCTCGCAGGGCATTCCGTACCGCGTCTACGGGGGCTTACGGTTCTTCGAGCGCGCCGAGGTGAAGCACGCGCTCGCCTACCTGCGGCTCGTCGCCATGCCGGATGACGACAACGCTTTCCTGCGGGTCGCCAACTTTCCGCCGCGCGGCATCGGCGCGCGCACCATCGAGCAGCTCCAGGACGCGGCCAAGCAAGGCGGCGCTTCGCTGATGAAAGTGGCCGACGGGTCGAAGGCCGCCGTCTTCAAGAAGCTGATCGAGGATGTGAGGAGCCAGACGCAAGCGCTGCCGCTCAAGGAAGTCGTCGAAGCGGTGATCGCGAAAAGCGGCCTCATCGAGCACTACAAGACCGAGCGCGAGGGAGCCGATCGGATCGAGAACCTGGAGGAGCTCGTGAACGCCGCGGCGGCGTTTACCGACGAAGAGCGGCTAAGCGAATCTGGGGAAGCGGTCGACCCGCTTACCGCGTTCCTCACGCACGCAGCGCTCGAAGCGGGCGAGCACCAGGCGGCCGAAGGCCAGGATGCGCTGCAGATGATGACAGTGCATTCGGCCAAGGGCCTCGAGTTCGACGTCGTGTTCATGTCGGGGCTCGAGGAGGGCCTCTTCCCGCACGAGCAAAGCGTGAGCGAGCGGGACGGGCTGGAGGAGGAGCGGCGCCTCGCCTACGTGGCAATCACCCGCGCGCGCCACCGGCTTTACCTTTCGCATGCCCAGACCCGCATGCTGCACGGCCAGACGCGGTGCAACATCCCGTCGCGCTTCCTCGAGGAGATCCCGCAACCGCTGCTCAAATGGCTCACGCCGCGGTTCTCGCGCCAGAAGACGTTTACCGCAGACTTTTCCAGACAAACGAAGACTCCTTTCCCTCGTTCATCTGTAAGGGAGGTGGGCGGCTTCCGCATCGGCCAGAACGTGCTCCACCCCAAGTTCGGCAGCGGGGTCATCATCGACGCCGAGGGTCAGGGCAGCGAGGCGCGCGTTCAGGTCAATTTCGGCAACCAGGGCGTGAAGTGGCTCGCGCTTGCGGTGGCCAAGCTGCAGGCGGCCTAGCTCGTCACGCCCTGCGCGGCCAGGCGCCGCGCGGGAAAGCGCGCGCTGAAGCGGCTGCCTTTGCCGAGCTCACTCTCGATCTCGAGCGTGGCATCGTGGCGCGCGAGCGCGTGCTTTGCGATTGCGAGGCCGAGGCCGGTGCCTCCGGTCTCGCGCGAGCGGCTGCGATCGACCCGGTAGAACCGCTCGGTGAGCCGCGGGATGTGCTCGGGCTCGATGCCGATGCCGGTATCCTCGACGCTGAAGCGCGCGCCATCGGCGCCTTCGCGCCAGGCGAGCGTTACTGTGCCGCCCGGCGGCGTATAGCGTATGGCGTTGCTCACCAGGTTGCCAAAAGCGCTCGCGAGCTCGCTGTCCACGCCGAGCACGTCGTTCGGTGTGTCGATAATCAGCTTGATCGTATGCTTTCCTCCGGAAAGCGCCTCGGCATCCGCTCTCAGTCGCTCGAGCAGCGGCCGCACTGCGACCCGCTTGTCGGTGGCGGCCGGAGGTGCGGCATCGAGCGCGGATAGCGTCAGCAGGTCGTCGATGATGCGCTGCATGCGCGCGGCTTGCTCCTGCATCATGCCGAGGTAATCGCGCTGGCGCTGCGGGTCGAGCTTGAGCTCGCGCACTGTTTCAAGGAAGCCCACCAGCACGGTGAGCGGAGTGCGCAGCTCGTGGGACACGTTGGCGACGAAATCGCGCCGCATCGCGTCGACGCGCTCGGTGTGCGTGACGTCGCGTGTGAGCAGCAACTTCTGCGTCTCGCCGACGGGGATGAGCTGCAGCGACAGCGCGGTGCCCTGTGCACGGGTGACGCGCACCGGCCTGTCCTGCGGCTCGCGCACGTACTCCACGAACTCGGGCTCGCGCACGAGGTTGGCGATGTTCTGGCCGAGGTCGGCGCGGGCGTCGAGCATGAGTTGCCGTTCGGCGGTGCGGTTGCACCATTCGATGCGGTTTGCACCGTCGAGGATCACTACACCGTCGGGCAGCGCCTGCACCGCGCGGCGCATGCGCGCGAGAGCGTCCGCGAGGCCGTGCTCGCGCTTCGCGGCGTCGCGCTCCAGCCGGTGCAGCGCGGCGAGCACCTCGTCCCAGATAGCTTCGCCTTCCGGCACTTGGCCTGGCAGCGGGTTCGCCAGCCAGCGGTGCAGGCGCGAAAGGTGCTGCGTATGCCAGAGAAGCAGCGCAAGCAGGCCCGCGGCGAACACTCCCCAGCCCCATGCCGCGCTGACGAGCAGGCCGGCCAGAAAACCGGCCGCGGCGAACCCTGCAGTCCAAGCCAGGGTGTTTCTATAAACCACGCTCAATCGGTGCGAAACCCGTAGCCCGAGCCGCGCACCGTGTCGATCAGGCGATCGTGGCCGCTCGGCTCGAGCGCCTTGCGCAGGCGGCGGATATGCACGTCGACCGTGCGCTCCTCGATGAAGACGTGATCGCCCCAGACGTGGTCAAGGAGCTGAGCGCGGCTGTAGACCCGCTCGGGATGCGTCATGAGGAAGTGCAGAAGTCGGAACTCCGAGGGCGAAAGCTCCACGCGCTTGCCGTGCGCGGTGACGCGACGGGTGGCCGGATCGAGCCGCAGCCCTTCGGCCTCGACCGCGTCGCCGGAAAGCTGCGGTGCGCGGCGCCTGAGCACCGCCTTGATGCGTGCTGCAAGCTCCTTGGGCGAGAACGGCTTGGTGAGGTAATCGTCGGCACCCGCCTCGAGCCCCGAGATCTTGTCGTGCTCCATGGCGCGCGCCGTGAGCATCAGGATCGGCAGCTCGCGCGTGCGCTCGTCGGCGCGCAGGCGCCGCGCGAACGCGAGCCCGGACTCGCCGGGCAGCATCCAGTCGAGCACCAGCACGTCGGGTAGCGCGTTACGGATGGTGGCCTCGGCTTCCTCGGCGCTCGCCGCGCGCAGTACCTTGTGGCCGATGTGCTCCAGGTTCACCGCGACCAGCTCCTGGATGTGCGGCTCGTCCTCGACCACGAGCACCGTGGCGCTCATTAGGCGAACCCGGACTTGGGCGCGCCCGTGTGCCGCACGTCGGTGCCCTTCACGATATAGATCACGTACTCGGCCATGTTCTTCGCGTGATCGCCGATGCGCTCGATCGCCTTGGCGATCCACACGATCTCGAGCGCGGTCGAGATGGTGCGCGGGTCTTCCATCATGTAGGTGATGAGCTGGCGCAGGATCGAGCGGAACTCGGTGTCGATGCCGGCGTCGTCGCGAATCACCTCGGCGGCAGCGTCGGCATCGAGGCGCGCAAAGCAGTCGAGCGTGCGCCGGAGCATCGAGATCGCCGCGTCGGCGGCGTGGCGCACCTCGACCACCGGCGGGGCCGACGTGCCGCGTTCGTGGATGTTCTTCGCCATGCGCGCGATCTTCTGCGCCTCGTCGCCGATCCGCTCGAGGTCGGTGACCGTCTTCATGATCGCGAAGATCATGCGCAGGTCACTCGCCGCGGGCTGACGACGCACAATCAGCTGGCTGCAGTCGCCGTCCAGCCCCACCTCCATCGCGTTCACCTTGTGGTCGGCGGCGATAACCTCGTCGGAGAGCGCGACGTTGCCGGTGGTGAGTGAATCGATCGCGCGCCGGATCTGCGACTCGACCAGCCCGCCCATGGCGAGCACGCGCGAGCGGATCGACCCGAGATCGAGGTCGTACTGCTTGGAGGCGTGCTCAGTCATTTCCACGGGCTGCCCATTAGCCGAACCGTCCGGTGATGTAGTCCTCGGTCTGCTTCATCTTCGGCTTGATGAAGAGCTCGTCGGTGACCCCGAACTCGATCAGGTCGCCAAGGTACATGTAAGCGGTGAAGTCCGACACCCGCGCCGCCTGCTGCATGTTGTGCGTGACGATGAGGATGGTGACGCGCTCCTTCAGGTCGTGCATCAGCTCCTCGATCGACGCGGTGGCGATCGGGTCGAGCGCCGAGGTCGGCTCGTCGAACAGCAGGAGCTCCGGATCGGTGGCGAGCGCCCGTGCGATGCACAGCCGCTGCTGCTGGCCGCCGGAGAGGTTGTACGCTGGCTCGTGCAGGCGGTCCTTGACCTCCTCCCAGAGCGCCGCGTCCTGGAGCGACTGCTCTACCTTCTCCTCTATGCGGCGGCGCGAGCCTTCGCCGCGCACGCGCAGGCCGTAGGCCACGTTCTCGAACACCGACTTCGGGAAGGGGTTGGGCTTCTGGAACACCATGCCGATCCTCATGCGCACCTCGATCGGGTCGACGCCGCGGGCGAGCAGGTTGGTATTGTCCGGGTGCAGCACGATCTCGCCCTCGTAGCGGTTGCCCGGATAGAGATCGTGCATGCGGTTGAAGCAGCGCAGGAAGGTCGACTTGCCGCAGCCCGAAGGCCCGATCAGCGCAGTCACCTTCCTCTCGTGCACCGGCATGCTGATGCTCTTCAGCGCACGGAAATCCCCGTAATAGAAATTGAGGTTCCGCGCCTCGGCCTTGGTGACCAGCAGATCGCTCATGTGGGTTTCAGGTGCGGACATATTAAGTCACCACTTGATGTTGCGCCGCAGCCGGTAGCGCAGCCAGATCGCGAGCCCGTTCATGGCGAGCGTCATGATGACGAGCACGAAGCCGGCGGCGGCGGCATTGGCGTGAAACGCGGCCTCGGGCCGCGAAGTCCAGTTGAACATCTGGATCGGCATCACCGTGAACGGCGACATCAGCCATTCAAACGACACGAAGGGCGGCTGGCTCGTGATCGGCGAGGGCGGCAGGAAGGCGATGAAGGTAAGGGCGCCGATCGTGATGATCGGCGCGGTCTCCCCGATCGCGCGCGCCATGCCGATGATGACGCCGGTCAGAATCCCGGCCGAGGAGTACGGCAAGATGTGGTAGCGCACCGTCTGCCACTGCGTCGCGCCGAGCGCGTACGAGCCCTCGCGGATCGACTGCGGGATCGAGCGGATCGCCTCGCGCGTCGCCACGATCACCACCGGCAGGATGAGCAGCGCGAGCGTCAGGCCGGCGGAAAGAATGCTCTGACCGAACCCGAACTGGTAGACGAAAAGACCCAGCGCAAGCAGCCCGTACACGATCGAGGGCACGCCGGCGAGGTTGGTGATGTTGATCTCGATCACGTCGGTGACCCAGTTCTTCGACGCGTACTCCTCGAGGTACACGCCGGCGGCGACCCCGAGTGGCACCGCGAAGAACGCAGTGACGACCATGACGAGCGTGGAGCCGACCCACGCCGACAGGATCCCCGCCTGGCCGGGGCGGCGCGACGGGTAGCTTGTGAAGAAGTCCCACGACAGGCGCCCGAAGCCGTCGAGCGCCATGTCGACGAAGAGCGCGGCGAAGGTCAGCACGCCGACCATGAGGGCCAGCAGCCCGCAGACCGCGAAGATCGCGTCCCAGCGCTTGTGCTGGCCGATCAACGCTCGAAGCTCGGCGTGGTTCGCGACAGGAGCGGCGGCGGCCATATCAGTAGGCCTCGCGGAAAGTCTTGCGCAGCATGTGGCCGGCGATGTTGCAGGCGAGCGTGAAGAGCATCAGCGTCAGCCCGGCGGCGAAGATCGTCTGGTAGCCAATCGAGCCGTGCGGCAGGTCGCCGAGCGCGACTTGCACGATATAGGCCGTGATCGTCGCCGCTGGCTCGAGCGGGTTAAACGTCAGGTTGGGCTGCATGCCGGCCGCGACCGCGAGGATCATGGTTTCGCCCACCGCGCGCGAGATGCCGAGGATGTAGGCTGAGGCGATGCCCGAAAACGCCGCAGGCACGACCACCTTGACGGCGGTCTGGAAGCGGGTCGCTCCCATCGCATAGGAGCCCTCGCGCAGGCTCATCGGCACCGCGCGCATCGCGTCCTCCGAGATCGAGCTCACGTACGGGATGATCATGATGCCCATCACGATTCCCGCCGACAGCAGGTTGAAGCCCGGCAGCTCGGGATAGATGCGCTGCAGGAGCGGGGTCACGAAGAGCAGCGCGAAGTAGCCGTAAACGATGGTCGGCACGCCGCCGAGCAGCTCGAGGAAGGGCTTCGCCACCTCGCGCACCCGGAATCGCGCGAACTCCGAAAGGTAGATCGCAATCACCGTGCCGAGCGGGATTGCGATCAAGAGCGCGACCGCTGAGCTCGTGAGCGTGCCGGAGAGCAGCACGACGATGCCGAAATGGGCATCGTCGAAAAGCGGCGTCCACTGCGTGTCGGTAAGGAACTTAAGGATCGGCACCTCGGTGAAGAACACCACCGATTCCTTCACCAGGATGTAGACAATGCCAACCGTGGTGAACACCGACACCAGCGCGGCGAGGAACAGCACCAGCTCGATCACGCGCTCGCGCACGATGCGCGCGCGGCGCTTCGCGAGGCGTTCGCCTTGAAGAGTGGTGTCCATCAGCGTGCTGTGGCCGGGGACGGCGGACATCCAGAGAGCCCCGCGATTCTATAAAAAGAAAAACCCGCCCGGAGAGCGTTTCACGGGCGGGTTGGCTATCGTCAAAAAGGCGACTTCCTAGAGCTTCGCTTCGCGCTTCAGTAACTCATCGATGGTGACGCCAACTTCCGGCACGCCGCCGAATACTGTGCCCTTCTTGCCTTTGACTACGTGATCCCAGCTCGTGTGGTAGGCCGAGTCTGGCAGCGGCACATACTTCACTTCCTTCGCGAGCTTGGCGCCGTTCTTCATGTAATACTCGGCGAATTCCTTCACCTCCGGCTTGTCGAGCGACTTCGCGTTCACATAGATGAAGATCGGCCGGGCGAGCGGCGTATACGTCCCTTTGATCACGGCATCCAGCGAGGGCTCGACTGGCTGGCCCTTGTCGTTCACGATCGGCACCGCCTTCAGCTTGTCCTTGTTCTCAACATAGTAGGCATAGCCGAAGTAGCCCAGGCCGTTCACGTCGCGCGACACGCCCTGCACCAGCACGTTGTCGTCTTCCGAGGCCGTGAAGTCGCCGCGCGAGGACTTCGACTTGCCGACCACGGCCTCGGTGAAGTAGTCGAAGGTGCCCGAGTCCGCGCCCGGCCCGAAGAGCTTCATCGGCGCATCCGGCCACGCCGGATTGACCTGGTTCCAGCGCGTCACCTTGCCCTGCGCCGCCGGCTCCCACATCTTCTTCATCTCCGCGACGGTCAGCTGCTTGATGAAGGTGTTCTTGGGGTTGATCACCACGGTGAGCGCGTCGAACGCCACCGGCAGCTCGTAGTACTCGATCGCCGCCTTGGAGCACTCTCCCATCTCCGCTTTGAGGATGGGGCGCGAGGCGCCGGAAATGTCGGTCTCTCCGCGGCAGAACTTCTTGAAGCCGCCGCCGGTGCCCGAGATGCCCACGGTCACCTTGACCTGCTGCTTCTTGGCTTTCTGGAACTCCTCGGCGACCGCCTCGGTCACCGGGAACACGGTGCTCGAGCCGTCGATCTTCACGATCTTCTGCTGTGCAAAAGCGGGCGCGGCCGCCAGTGCTGTGGCGGCGGCAATGGGCCAAAGCCTCATGGGATCTCCTGTCGAATGTGAGCTACAGGCAGGCAGGGTACGCAGCCGCTATTACCGATTTATGACCGCGGCAAGCCCGCGTTCATATTTTGAAATAACGTGCCGTTAGCTCGGTCGTGAGCAGCCGCGTCTCGCCGTTGGCATCAGCCGACGTAGTTCTCGGCGAGCGTTATCGCTTTGGCTTTGGAGCTCACCACGTAATCCAGCTCGGCGAGCTGCAAGCGATGCTGGAAAGGCGTGTCGTCGTGGAAACGGTGGAGCATGGAGGTCATCCACCACGAGAAGTGCTCGGCGCGCCAGACGCGCTTGAGCGCGGTCGCGGAGTATCCCTTGAGGCCTTCCTCACCGCCGCTCCTGAAATAGTCGCCGAGCGCGCGAGCGAGGACACGCACGTCATTCACGGCGAGGTTGAGTCCCTTGGCTCCGGTGGGCGGCACGATGTGGGCGGCGTCGCCGGCAAGGAACAGCCGGCCGTAGCGCATCGGCTCGACCACGAAGCTCCTCATGGCGATGATGCCGCGCTGGAAGATGCGTCCTTCGGCGAGCTTCCAACCGTCGTGCGTGGCGAGGCGAGTGTGGAGCTCGTCCCAGATGCGCGCGTCGGGCCAATGCTTCAGGTCGTCCTCCGGGTCACACTGGAAGTACAAGCGCTGGATCTCCGGCGAGCGGGTGCTGACGAGGGCGAAGCCGCGCTCGTGGTGCGCGTAGATGAGCTCCGCAGTCGACGGCGGCGCTTCCACGAGGATGCCGAACCAGCCGAACGGATAGGTGCGCGTGAACTCGTGCCGGTGCCGGGACGGGATCGATGGGCGCGATACGCCGTGAAAGCCGTCGCAGCCGGCGACAAACTGGGCCTCGATCTCCTCCACGCCTTGATCGCGGCGAAAGCGCACTTTCGGCGAGCTGGAATCGAGGTCGTAGAGCGCGGCGTCCTTCACGCCGAAGAAAACCTTTCCGTTCGCGTCAAGTCGCGCTTTCACGAGGTCCTTGATCACCTCGTGCTGCGCGTAGACCATGATCGAGCGCCCGGTGAGCTCGGTGAGCGCTATACGGTGGCTCGCGCCCGCGAAGCGCAGCACGATGCCTTCGTGCACAAAGCCCTCGCGCTGCATGCGCTCTCCGACGCCGCTCGACGCAAGGAGGTCGACGGTACCCTGTTCGAGCACGCCCGCACGTATCGTTGCCTCGATCTCCTGACGAGTGCGCGACTCGAGCACGACCGAGTCGACGCCCTCCAGGTGCAGCAAGTGCGACAGCAGAAGTCCCGCCGGCCCGGCGCCGACGATCGCGAGTGAAGTTTTCATGCGCGGCTCGCCACCGCAATGTAGCGCGCCAAGCGGCCGATGGCCATGAAGCCGTTGCCGCGACGAAACTCATGGCAAGGAAGTCGGGAGTGGCTCCATGCTAAATTCCACCGGCTTTGACCAAGGGCTATCTCGAGCGAATCCTGAAAGCGCGGGTCTACGACGTGGCGAACGAGTCCCCGCTCGAGGCGGCGCCTGCGCTTTCCAAGCGCCTCGGCAATCGCCTCCTCCTCAAGCGCGAAGACCTGCAGCCGGTATTCTCGTTCAAGCTGCGTGGCGCCTACAACAAGATGGCGGGATTGCCGCGCCAGCGACTCGCGCGCGGCGTCGTCGCGGCGAGCGCCGGCAACCATGCGCAGGGCGTAGCGCTCGCGGCGCAGCGCCTGGGCTGCCGCGCGGTGATCGTAATGCCGGTGACGACGCCGCGGATCAAGGTGGATGCCGTAGCAGCGCGCGGCGCGGAGATCATGCTCCACGGGGACTCCTACTCCGACGCCTACCGCAAGGCGCTGCAGCTCAAGCGCAGGCGCGGCCTTGCCTTCGTGCATCCCTACGACGACCCGGAGGTGATCGCGGGCCAGGGAACGATCGGCATGGAGATCCTGCGGCAGCACCCGCGACCGATCGACGCGATCTTCGTTCCTGTGGGCGGGGGTGGCCTTATCTCCGGCATCGCCGCGTATGTGAAGACCATCAACCCGAAGATCAGGATCGTCGGCGTCGAGCCGGTCGACGCGGATGCCATGGCGCGCTCGTTGAAAGCGGGAACACGCATCAAACTGGACCACGTCGGGCTGTTCGCCGACGGCGTCGCGGTGAAGCAGGTCGGGCGCGAAACCTTTCGCCTCTGCAGGGCACTGGTCGACGATATGATCCTCGCCGACACCGACGAGATGTGCGCCGCCATCAAGGACGTTTTCGAGGACACCCGCGTCGTGCTCGAGCCCGCGGGGGCGCTCGCTATCGCCGGCGCCAAGGCCTGGGTCGAGCGGCGCGGGGTGCGCGGACAGACCCTGGTCGCCATCGCCTCGGGGGCCAACACCAACTTCGACCGGCTGCGCTTCATCGCCGAAGAGGCCGAGCTTGGCGAGCACCGGGAGGCGATCCTCGCGGTCACCATCCCGGAGCGCCCGGGCAGCTTTCGCCAGTTCTGCTCGCTGCTCGGCGCGCGCAACGTTACCGAGTTCAACTATCGCATCGCCGATTCCAAAGACGCGCATATCTTTGTCGGCATCGAGGTGCACGGACGCGAAGAAACCGCGCGCATCGTCCGCAACCTCCGCCGCCACGGCCTGACCACGCTCGACCTTTCCGACAACGAGATGGCGAAGCTGCATACCCGCTACATGGTGGGCGGCCGGGCGCCGTTCGCGAAGCATGAGCTTCTCTATCGCTTCGAGTTTCCGGAGCGCCCGGGCGCGCTCATGCGCTTTCTCGAAGCCATGCGCGGCGGCTGGAACATAAGTCTCTTTCACTACCGCAACCAGGGCGCGGACTATGGGCGGGTCCTGGTCGGAATACAGGTGCCTCGCAACGAGCTCGGGCAGTTTCGGACGTTTCTGAAGACGCTGGGTTATCCCCACGCGGACGAGACGCGCAACCCGGCATACAAGCTGTTTCTGCTCTAGCCATGGCGGGCCGCGCGCCATTCCTGCCGAGAAAAATCAGCCGCTACATTCACGAGCACGCCGTACGCGAGCCCGACATCCTGCGCGAGCTGCGCGCGGAGACTTCATCGCTGCCGAATGCCGGCATGCAGATCGGTGCCGACCAGGGGCAGTTCATGGCGCTGCTCGTGCAGGCGACAGGTGCGCGCAACTGCCTGGAGATCGGCACCTTCACCGGCTACAGCGCGCTTGCCGTCGCGCTCGCGCTGCCGAAAGACGGTCGCATCGTGTGCTGCGACATGAGCGAGGAGTGGACGGCGATCGGCCGGCGCTTTTGGAAAAAGGCCGGCGTGGACAGAAAAATCGACCTCAGGATCGGTCCCGCCCTCCGCACCCTGGATGAGCTCAGAAAGGAAAAGCAGAGCTTCGACTTCGTGTTCATCGACGCGGACAAGATCAACTACGCGAAGTACTACGAGGCTTGCCTGCCCATGCTGCGCCCGGGCGGAATCATCGCGGTGGACAACACGCTCTGGTCGGGATGGGTGGCCGATTGCGCCCATGACGACGCCGATACTGCGGCGCTCCGCAAATTCAACGACAAGCTGCACGCCGACAATCGGGTCGAGATCGCGCTTCTCCCGCTCGGCGACGGGGTGACCCTCGCTCTGAAGAAATAGTTCCTATTTCTTTCCGGCGAAATAATCTTCGTCGGCGAAGCACACTGGCGAGGCGAGGGTCCCGGAGCCCTGATCGGGCTCTCCGAGAAAAACGAGCCCTTCCGGATCGCGTCGATATACGCCTCGCTCTGTGATCACGTGGTCCATTGGGACGTCCCATGGCTGCGGGCAAATGGTGTCGAGCTTCGCCATTTCGTAGGAGATTCCAATAGTGAGCGGTTTCTTGGGCAGAGCCGCGAGCGTGCGGTCGAAAAATCCGCCGCCGTAGCCGAGCCGGTAGCCTTGCGCGTCCCATCCGTTCATCGGCAGGAGAACCGCGTCCGGAGTCAATTGTTGTGAATTCACGGGATAGGGGATGTCGAGCGGCCCCTTGGCGAGCACGATGCCGGGATGCCATTCGCGAAAAATGAGTGGAGTTTTTGGCGCCACGACGACCGGGAGCGCGGTCAACGCCCCCCGCGTTCGCAGCGTTCTGGCAAGATGGCGGGCGTCGTATTCGCCCCTGATCGGCCAGCAGAAGGCGAGGCGGCAATGGGCAAGGCCGGGAAACGACCGTTCCAGGTAGCCGTCAATGCGGCGGCGCCAGGCGTGGAGGGTCCCGGAAGAAAGTGCAGCGCGCGTTGCGATCAGCCGCTCGCGCTCGGCACGGCGCCAGGCTTTTAGCGCGACAGCATCCATGGGGGACGATGAGTTTTATGATTTTTAAGGTTTTCCGCAACCTCGCGGCAGCCCTTTGCTGCGTGCTGGCGCAGGCGGCGGGTGCAAAGAATACGAAGGACACGGCCGATGAGGCATTCCTCGCCGCCTACGACGCCTACCGCGCGGGCGACCCGATAAAGTTTGCCCGCAGCACGAAGAATCTCCAACGCCATGTGCTCGAGCCGTGGCTCGACTACTGGCGGCTGTCGATGCGGCTCGAAGACGCACCCAACCGCGAAGTGCGGGAATTCCTGGCCACCCACGCCAACCTGTATGTCGCCGAGCGTTTGCGCGCCGACTGGCTGCGCACGCTCGGAAAGCGCAGCGAGTGGCCGGAGTTCGAGCGTCAGGCCGCGCGCTACAACCGCGAAGATCTCGAAGTGAGTTGCTATCGCTGGATCTCGCGTCTCGAGCAGGGAGACGACTCGGCGCTCGATGAAGCCACGGCGATGTGGCTGGAGCCCGCCGAGCTGCCCGAGGGCTGCCAGCGACTGAGTACGCTGCTTTCGGCCCGTGGCCGGCTCTCGGTCACCGACGTCTGGCGCCGCGTGCGCGTGCTCTTCGGCCACGGACAGACCAGCGCGGCGAAGACTGCGCTCGCCCTGCTGCCAAAAAACGAAGCTCCCGACGAGCGCATGCTCGCTGAGGCGGCGCGCCATCCGAAGCGCTTCGTCGAGCGCCTGCCCACGCCGCTCGGCTCGCGTGCGGAGCACGAGGTGGCGGTGCTCGGGGCGATGCGCTACGCGCGCAACGACCCGGCGGGAGCTGCGGCGGCACTGGAAGGACCGCTTGCCGAGCGGCTGTCCGATACACAGCTCAATTTCCTGTGGGGCGTGGTCGGCTACGAAGGCGCGCGCGAGCATCACAACGATGCGCTCAAGTGGTTCGCGCGCGCCGGCGATACGCCGCTGGACGATTGGCAGCTCGCGTGGAAGGTTCGCGCAGCTCTGCGCGACGGCGAGTGGAAGGTGGTGCGCGAATCGATCGACCGTATGTCCTTCGGCGCGGCGCACCAGCCGGCATGGATCTACTGGTACGGGCGCGCGCTCGCTGCCCAGGGCGAGGAGATCGGCAGCCGCGCGTACTTCTTGCGCATCGCCGGCCAGACCGATTTCTACGGCCTGCTCGCGGCCGAGGAGCTCGGCTATGTGCTCGCTCTGCCCGACATCACCCATGTGCCGACCGAAGCGGATGTGGCCGTGGCCGCGGCCGATCCGGGCCTCAAGCGTGCGCTCGAGCTCATCCGCCTCGGCCTGCGCGCCGAAGGCGTGCGCGAGTGGCTCTTTACCATCCGCTCGTTCGATGACGAACGCCTGCTCGCCGCGGCCGAGCTGGCGCGCCGCCACGGCGTCTACGACCGCGCGATCCATACCGCCGACCGCACCTCGCGACTCCACAACTTCACCTTGCGCTACCCGATGCCCTATCAAGAGGTGTTCCGCGGCTACGCCGCTGCACACGGCGTTGACGAGGCCTGGGTGCTCGGCCTAGTGCGGCAGGAAAGCCGCTTCAACACCGAGGCGCGCTCGAACGCGGGCGCGGCCGGCATCATGCAGGTCATGCCGCGCACCGCGCGCTACGTTGCCGGTAAGATCGGGCTGCGCAACTACCGGCCAAAGACCGTGACCGAAATCGAGACCAACGTCACGCTCGGCACCGGATATCTCAAGCTGGTGCTGGAGCAGCTCGGCCACACGGTTCTGGCTTCGGCTGCCTACAACGCCGGGCCCGCGCGCGCGCGGCGCTGGCGCGACGAAAAGCCGCTCGAGGGCGCGGTCTACATAGAATCGATTCCGTTCTCCGAGACGCGCGACTACGTAAAGAAGGTGATGGCGAACGCGGTCTACTACGCCGCGGTTCTCGAGAAGAAGCCGGTCCCGCTCAAGACGCGACTCGGTGTGATCCAACCTCCGGGGGCTTGGGAGCCGCCGGTGTTCGAGGAAGACCGCGCGCCAGCCGCGCCATGACGCCGAAGGGGGTGCTGGTTGTCGGCGGCTCGGGCTTCATCGGCCGGCACCTCGTCGCCTCGCTGGCTGCCGCCGGCCTCGACGTGACCGTGCCGTCGCGCCGTCGGGAGCGCGCGAAGCATCTCATTCTGCTGCCGACCGTCGATGTGGTGCAGGCCGACATCATGGCGCCCGGTGTGCTCGAGCGCCTCTGTTCGGGCAAGCAAGCGGTTTACAACCTCGTCGGCGTACTGCACAGCCGCCGCGGGCGAGGCGATCAGCGCGGCCCGAACGATTACGGCCCGGATTTCGCGCGCTTCCACGTCGAGCTGCCCCAAGCGATCGTGACCGCATGCCGCAATACAGGCGTCGGTCGCCTGCTGCACGTCAGCGCTCTTGGCGCCTCACCCACCGGTCCCTCGGAGTACCTGCGCTCGAAAGGCATCGGCGAGCGGGCGGTTCTCGCCGCCGAGGACCTGGACGTGACGGTCTTTCGCCCGTCAGTGGTGTTTGGGCCGGAGGACGCTTTCCTGAATCGCTTCGCCCAGATGACTCGCTTCCTGCCCATCATGGCGGTGCCTTGTCCTGAAGCCAGGTTCCAGCCCGTATACGTCGGCGATGTCGCGCGCGCACTGCATTTCGCACTCGAAGAGCCCGAGGCGCGGGCGCAAACCTTCGAGCTCTGCGGGCCGCGCGTTTACACCCTAAGAGAGCTGGTGGAGTGGGTCGTGGCCGTGAGCGGCCGGCGGCGCCTGGTCGTCGGGTTACCCGACCGCCTTTCCTACCTGCAAGCCTGGATGCTCGAGTACTTGCCGGGCAAGCTCATGACGCGCGACAACTACCGCTCGATGCAGGCGCCGAATACCTGCAATGCGGCGTTCCCATTCCGGCTGCAGCCCCAAACCCTCGAGGCCGTGGCATCGGCGTACCTGGCCCCCGCCAGCGCGGCGATGCGGCCGCGGGAGCGCCTTCCCCAGCTTCGCTGGCGCGCGCGCCGCTAGGCGCCTGCATGTCGATCGACGCGCTTCTCGCGGGCCCGGTCCGCATCGTTAACGTCGGGCTCGAAGGCTTCGCGAGCGACCTTGCCGCCAATGGGGCAACCGTGGTCCACGTGGACTGGAAACCTCCGCGAGTAGAGTTCGCCGCCCTTCTTGGCCAAAGCGCAGAAGCCGCCAATCGGGAGGCACTACGACGCATCCTAGCAGCGGAGCCAGCGCTCACTGACATCCGCCGCGCGGGCGAGCTGATCCCGAGGCTCGATGCGAGCCGCCTGGTGCTGCACGCCGGGCCGCCCGTCGCATGGGAGCGCATGTGCGGACCCATGCGCGGAGCAATTTGCGGTGCCGCAGTGTTCGAGGGCTGGGCACCCGACCTGGAGGCTGCGGAGGAGCTGGCGGCCTCTGGCGCGATCGGGTTTGCGCCGAACCATCACTTTCGCGCCGTCGGCCCCATGACCGGAATTACGACGCGCAGCATGCCGCTGCTCTTGGTGGAAAACCGCGCCTTCGGCAACTGGGCCGCCTGCACGATCAACGAAGGCCTCGGGAACGTGCTGCGCTTCGGCGGCAACGACGCCGAAGTCCTCGGCCGGCTCGGCTGGCTGCGCGATGAGTTCGGTGCGCTTCTGGGAAGGGCCCTGCGCGCTGCTCCTCTCGAGTTGAGTCCCTTGATTGCGCGCGGCCTTGCCATGGGAGACGAGATGCACCAGCGCAACGTCGCCTGCACTTCGCTTCTCCTGAGAGCGGTGGCGCCCGGCTTGGCCTCCATGGGAGGGTCCTTGGCGAAAGCGTTTTCCTTCATCGCCGGCAATGACCAGTTCTTCCTCAACGTCGCGATGGCGATGGGCAAAAGCATCCTCGACCCGGCGGGCGGCGTCGAGGGCTCGACAATCGTTACCGCGATGGCACGCAACGGCACGGACTTCGGCATCCGCATCTCCGGGTGCGGCGATGAGTGGTTCATTGCGCCGGTCGAGATGCCGCAGGGACTGTACTTCCCGGGGTTCAGCGCCGCCGACGCCAATCCGGACATGGGGGACTCCGCGATCCTGGAGGCAGTCGGGCTAGGCGCGTTCTCCATGGCGGCGGCCCCGGCGGTCGCCGGCTTCGTGGGTGCGGGCGGCTTCGCCGAAGCGCTCGCCACGACCCGCGCGATGGCCGAGATCTCGGCGGCGCGGCATCCCCAGTGGCGGATCCCGGCGCTGGACTTCGCGGGTGCGCCGGTGGGGATCGACGCGCGCCGCGTGGTCGAAACGGGGACCGCGCCGGCGATCAACACCGGCATTGCCCACCGACGCGCCGGAGTGGGCCAGGTCGGTGCGGGCGTGGCGCGCGCACCGCTCGCCTGCTTCGAGAAGGCGCTCGTTGCACTCGCTCGTCTTTAACCGCGTCGAGCGCTCTCGCTATCTCGACTCGGTCGCGCTGATGCGGCTGTCGCGGAGCCTGTCCGCGCTCCCCGGCATCGAGGCAGCGGCGCTCATGATCGGCACTCCTTCGAACAAGGCGCTACTACGCGAAGCGGGGCTGCTCGCCGTCGAGGGGGAGGAGGCGGGGCCGAATGACCTGGTGATCGCAGTCCGCGCTTTGGAGCATCGTGCGGGGCAGGACGCGCTGGCGTCCGCTCTGCAATTTCTCGAAAACAAAGACGACTCCTCTCCGCGAACAGGACTGAGGGCGAAGACGCTTGCCGGCGCGCTCGAGCTTCTGCCCGAGGCAAACCTCGCGCTTATCTCGGTCCCGGGCGATTTCGCCCTGCTCGAGACGAGAAAGGCGCTCGACGCCGGGCTGAGCGCCCTCGTGTTCTCCTCGGGCGTGCCGCTGGAAGAGGAGCGCGCGCTCAAGCGCATGGCAAACGAAAAGGGGCTGCTCGTTATGGGGCCGGATTGCGGCACGGCGCTCCTGGCCGGGGTGCCGCTCGCTTTCGCCAATGCGGTACCGCGCGGCGGCATTGGCATCGTATCCGCCTCGGGCACGGGGCTGCAGGAGGTCTCCTGCCTGATCGCTCGGTTGGGCGAAGGCGTCTCACACGGCATCGGCGTCGGTGGCCGCGATCTCGACGAGCGCGTCGGCGCGCTCGGCACGCTGGCAGCGATTGACGCCCTCGAGCGCGATGCGCGGACGAAGGTGATCGTCCTGCTCTCCAAGCCGCCGGCGCCAGGCGTAGCTGAAGCGGTGCTCGAGCGCCTTGCGCGCTGCGCGAAGCGATCGGTCGTCTGCTTCCTGGGCCTAGACAGGCCCGGGCTAGCCCGCACGCTGCACGAAGCGGCTGAAATGGCGAGCGGAAAGAAGATCGAATCTCTCAAGAACGAAATCCGGCGGGTTCCCGGCCGGGTCGAAGGCCTGTTCTGCGGCGGCACGTTGTGCAGCGAGGCCGAGCTCATCTTCCAACGCCGCGGCCGCTACGGCGATCGCTTCATCGACCTGGGCGACGACCGATACACGCGCGCCCGGCCGCATCCGATGATCGACCCGGAGCTGCGCAACGCGCACGTCGCGCGCGCGCTCGCAGACCCCGAGGTCGGCGTTCTGCTGCTGGACATCGTGCTCGGCTACGGCGCTCATTCCGATCCGGCCGGCGTGCTGCTGAAGGAGAATCTTTCCATGAAGACCGTGGTCGCTTCGGTGGTTGGAACCGACCGCGACCCGCAGGTGCGTTCGCTTCAGGTGGAGCGGTTGAGCGAGGCGGGCGTGCTCGTCGCACCCTCGAATGCACTCGCCGCGGAGTGGGCCGCCGCGCTTAGCAGCTATTGAGCGGTCTTGGCCACCGCCACGATGCCGGCGAGGGCATCCCAGCCGGACGTAAGGCCCACGGCGTCCAGCTGGGCCAGGCTTGGATGCAGATCGGGTACCTCCCAGGCGGAAAGATTTTCGAGCACCTGGTGCAGCGCTTCGTGGACCTGCCCCGACGCCGCGGCGGCCAAGTGCGCCGCGCTGATCTCGCTGGTCTGTGCGGCGAGGCGCGGCTCGAGCCACCGCCACAGCGAGTCGGCCTGCAAGCCTCGGCCGAGCCAGCGCAGCGCGACCAGCACTCCGCCGAGGTAGTCATCGCCGGAAGGCGTGAGCCCCGGTCCGAGACCGATGAGCTGTGCGGCTTCGTTGCCGAGCGCATGGCCGGCAAGCCACCGGTCGACCGCCTCGAGCGCGGGCTGCGCGTGCACGCTGAGCGCGTTGTGCACTCCCAGGATAGTGCAGCCCAAGCCTTCTTCGGGGACGTGGCCATCGAGGCACGCGCGCAGGGCGTCGAGATGCGGGTGCACGTCGCCACGAAACGGCGGCGACTCCCATAGCGCGGCGTTCTCGATCGCCACCGCGACGGTAGTGCCTATCGTGGGTTCCTTGAAGTCGGCAACAAGCGCGTTCATCGGTCCGCGTCCGAGCGAGGCACCGCCGATGCAAGCGTACTTATGGTCGAAACGCAGATAGAAGCTCCGACGGAAGACCGCGCACACCTCGCCTTCGCCGGCTACGAGCGCCTCGCGTGCGCCGCGCCCGACGATCTCAGCCGTAAACCGATAGTGCGGCATCGACGGCAGCGCCGCGCGGCAGCTTCCAGCCTTCGCGAGCCAGAACCGCCTCCAGCGCGCCGAGCGTGACGAGCACCGTGTCCGGGCGCGCGTTGTAGCCCATGGTACCAATGCGCCAGATGCGGCCGTGCAGCGGGCCGAAGGAGGTCCCGATCTCGATGTTGAAGTGCGCGAGCAACGCGCCACGCACCTTGTCGCCATCAATGCCCTCGGGGATGTGGACACCGGTGACGTTTGGCATCTTGTGCCGGAGATCGCCGAAGAGCTTGAGGCCCATCGCCGAAAGTCCGGACACCAGCGCCTGCGAGGCGAGCGCATGCCGCGCGAAGGCGTTCGGTAGACCTTCTCGCAGCAGGATGCGGGCGCATTCGCGTGCCGCATACAGCATGCTCGTCGCTTCGGTGTGGTGGTTGAGCGCGCGCTCCGACCAATAATCCATGATCATGGCCAGGTCGAAATAGTTCGAGCGAATGACTGAGCCCTCGCCCTGCGGCTCGCCGGCCTTGCGCAGGCCTTGCTCCGTATGCCGTCTCCTCAGGATCCGTGCCTTCGCTCTTTCGTTCAACGTCAAGGGAGCGCTGCCGGAGGGGCCGCCGAGGCATTTTTGCAGCCCGGCGCTCACCACGTCGAGCTGCCACCAGTCGACGGGCAGATCCATGCCACCGAGAGTGGCGGTCGCATCTACGTAAAGCAGGGCGTCATGTTGCCTGCACAGTTTGCCCAGCTGTGCGAGCGGCTGTGCCAGCGTGGTCGAAGTATCGCCATGTGAAACGGCGACGACCTTGGGTTTATGTTTTCTGATCTCGCGCTCCAGAACGTCATCGGGAAAAACCGTGCCCCATTCGGCCTCGATGGGAATGACGTCCGCGCCGCAACGCCGCGCGATCTCGACCTTGAGGTGGCCGAAGCGGCCGAACACCGGCACCAGCACCTTGTCGCCGGGCTCGATGAGCGAGACCAGCGCCGCCTCGATACCCGAGCGAGCGGTGCCGTCGATGAGAAACGTCCGGGGGTTCTTGGTCTGGAACACCGCCCGGTAGAGCCCGGACACCTCCTTCATGTAATCGCGGAATTGGGGATCGAACTGACCGAGGAGCTGCGCGCTCATGGCGCGCAGCACGCGCGGGTCGGCGTTGATGGGCCCGGGTCCCATCAGCAGGCGCGGCGCGGGATTCAGATCTTCAGCCATGGGGATGATGCTTCAACCAGTGGCGGGCGATGTCGATCCTGCGCGCCACCCACGCTTTTTTTGTTCTTGCGTATTTCAGGAACCGCTCCAGCGCGGCAACTCTTCCGGGCCTTCCGGCCAGCCGGCAGTGCAGCCCGACCGACATCATCCGGCCGCCTTCGGCGTAAAGGGTGTCGAAACAATCGCGCAGGTAATCGAAGAACTGCGTGCCGGAACTGAAACCCTGCGGCGTGGCGAAGCGCATGTCGTTCGCGTCCAGCGTGTACGGCACCACGAGCTGCGGCCTGCCATACCGGGTGTCGTACCAGGGCAGCTCATCGCTGTAATCGTCGGCGTCGTAGACGAAGCCGCCGTCCTCGGCGACCAGGCGCCGCGTGTTCGGGCTGGTCCGGCCGGTGTACCAGCCAAGCGGCCGTACGCCCGTCAGGCGGCGGTGGATCTCGATCGCGCGCCGCATGTGCTCGCGCTCGAGCTCGAGCGGCACGTACTGGTAGTTGATCCAGCGCCAGCCATGGCTCGCGATCTCGTGACCGGCCTTGAGGAAGGCTTCGACCGCCGCCGGGTTGCGCTCCATGGCCATGGCCACGCCGAACACCGTGAGCGGCAGGTCATAGCGTGCGAAGAGCTCGAGCAGCCGCCATACCCCGACTCTCGAGCCGTACTCGTAGATGGACTCCATGGACTTATGACGTACGCCCTCGAGCGGCTGGGCACCTATGATCTCGGATAGGAACGCCTCGGAAGCGTTGTCGCCGTGGAGGATGCAATTCTCGCCGCCCTCCTCATAGTTGAGCACGAACTGAAGCGCGAGGCGCGCGCCGCCGGGCCATTTCGGCCGGGGCGGCTTCGACCCGTAGCCCACAACGTCACGCGGATAATCGGAAGTGCTCAATGAAATCCAACAGCACTCTGGCGCCAGTGGCGGCGTCGGACTCGGTAATCGCCTCGAGGGGGCTATGGCTGATGCCGGCCTTGCAGCGCACGAAAAGCATGCAGACTCCGGTGATCGCCGCGAGCGCCATACCGTCGTGCCCGGCGCCGGAGGGCAGTCGGCGGACCGGCGAGCCCTGGCGCTCGACCGCGCGCTCCATCTGCTCGATAAGGCGCGGCGCGCACGCCGTGGAGGCGAATTCCTGCAACAGCTGGACCTCGCCGTCCAAGTTTCTCTTTCTTGCAATGCTGTCGATCTCGGCGCGGATGGCCGCCACGGCGTGCTTTCTCAGCGCGTCCTGCGGCGCGCGCACGTCGATCGTGAAGAGCACTTCGCCGGGAATGACGTTGATCGCGCCGGGCTTTGCCTCGATGCGCCCCACCGTGCCGACGAGCTCGGCGTGCCCTTTGACGATTCGCTCTATGGCAAGGACGCATTCCGCAGCGCCCGCGAGCGCGTCGCGCCGCAGGCGCATCGGCACCGTGCCCGCGTGCCCCGCTGCTCCGCGCAGCGTCGCGCGCAGCCGAGAAAAGCCGTTGATCGCGACGACCACGCCGACCGGCAGGCCCTCGGCCTCGAGCACCGGTCCCTGCTCGATGTGGAGCTCCGCGTACGCGAGCACCTCGCCGTTCTTGCGCGCCATCTGGGGTATGCGCGCCGGGTCGAGGCCGAACTCGCGCAACGCCTCGCGCATGGTTTTTCCGTTCTGATCCTTCGCCTCGAGGGCTCTTTCATCGAAGATGCCGGCGACGGCGCGGCTGCCGAGCAACGTGGTGCCGAAGCGCACGCCTTCCTCGTCGCCGAAGCCGATCACCTCGATCGCGAAAGGCAACCGTTTTTTTTTCGAATTCAATACATTTACACATTCGATGGCGGTGACCACGCCAAGCATGCCGTCATAGCGCCCCGCGTCGCGCACCGTGTCGAGGTGCGAGCCGAGCATGAGGCAGGGAAGACCCGGGCGCTCGCCTTCGTAGCGCCCGGCCGTGTTGCCGATGGCATCGAGCCTCGCCTGCATGCCGGCATCGCGCATCCAGCCGAGCACCTTGTCGCTCGCCGCGCGCGCTTCGGGTGAAAGGAATACTCGGGTGAGTCCCCCGGGAAGCTCTGAATGCCGCGCGAGCGCGTCGCAGCGCTCCATGATGCGCGCGGGGTCGAGCATGCGCCGAGTGTACACTAGGGCGCGTGGCGCTCGAGGAGGTGAACGCGCTCGGAAGAGAGGAGTTCGTCGCAAGATTCGGCGGCGTATTCGAGCGCGCGCCGTGGATTGCAGGGCGCGCGTGGCACAAGCGGCCTTTTCGCTCCATCGACGAGCTGCATCGCGCGATGATCGACGCGGTGGCCTCTCATGAAGAGAAGCTCGAGCTTGCACGCGCGCACCCCGAGCTTGCCGGGCGAGAAGCGCTCACTGCGGCTTCGGGCAGCGAGCAGGCGCGACTCGGATTCGATGCGCTTTCGGAGAAAGAGCTCGAAGAGATGAATCGCCTGAACCGGTGCTACCGCGACAAGTTCGGCTTTCCGTGCATCGTCGCGCTGAGACTTCATGCTGACCGGCGAAGCGTGGTGACCGAGATGAAGCGCCGGCTCACGAATGACGCCGATAGTGAATTGCGTAACGCGCTCGAGCAGATCGGCCACATCACGCGCGGGCGGCTGGAGAGGATCTTGCATGGGTAAGCTCACCACGCACGTGCTCGATACGGCGAACGGCAGGCCCGGCGCCGGGATCGCCATCGATGTGGCGATGCTGCACGCCGGGAGCTGGAAAGCGCTCAAGACCGTGAAGACCAACGCCGATGGACGTACGGACGCTCCGGTTCTCGAAGGCGACAGCTTCCGCGCCGGCGCCTACGAGCTTGTTTTCCATGTCGGCAGCTACTTCAAAGGGCAGGGATTCCTGGATCTCGTGCCGGTGCGCTTCGTGATCACCGACCCGGCCGCGCATTACCATGTACCGCTGCTTTGCTCGCCGTGGGGTTACACAACTTACCGAGGGAGCTAGCCATGATGGCTCGCGCGTTACTGCTCGCCGCGCTTCTCGTCCCCGCAATGCTTCGGGCCCAGAACTGGCCGGCGAAGCCGGTCCACGTGATCGTCACCTTCCCACCGGGCGGGTCTTCCGACATCGTGGCGCGGCTCCTCGCCGCTCCGCTGCAGACCGAGCTCGGCCAGCCGATCGTCGTCGATAATAAACCTGGCGCTGGCGGCACGATCGGGGCCCTCGAGGCGGCGCGCGCGGCGCCCGACGGCTATACGCTGCTGCTCTCGAACAGCGCGCCGATCAGCATCTCGCCGGCGATGCAGGACCAGCCGCGCTACGACCCGGTGAAGAGCTTTGCGCATGTGTCGTACATCGGTTCGGTTGCCAACGTTTTCGTCGTGCATCCGTCGGTGCCAGCGCGGTCGCTGCGCGAGCTCGTCATCTGGATCAAGCAGCAGCCCAACGCGGTGAACTATGGTTCCGGGGGCATCGGCTCGATCGGCCACATCGTCGGCGAGACGCTGAAGAAGGAGCACGGCCTGAACATGGAGCACGTCGGCTACAAGGGATCCTCGCCGATGCACAACGATCTCCTCGGCGGGACGATTCGGCTTGCGATCGACACGCTGCCGCAGAACGTTCCGTTCATGAAGGACGGCAAGCTCCGCGCGCTCGCGGTGACATCTCCGGCACGCGCGTCCATGGCGCCCGACGTGCCGAGCGTGCTCGAACTCGGCCAGAAGAACCTCGTCGCCGAGAACTTCCTCGGCATTTCCGGCCCGGCCGGGCTGCCGGCGCCCGTGGTCGAGCGGCTGCACGCGGCGACCAGGAAGGCGCTCGCCAATCCCACCGTTCAGCAGCGCCTGGCTGACCTGGGCGTCCAGGGGCGCGACATGACGCCGCAGGAATTCAGCGCTTTCGTCGCGAATCAGGTGAAAGACTGGTACCAGCCGGTGAAAGATTCCGGCGCAAGACTCAACTGAAGTGCCGGGAATCTCCATTCACGTGGTCGACGTCTCGCGCGGCGTCGTCGCGTCGGGAATGAAGATCGAGCTCTACGGCCGCGAGCGCAGGCTGATCGTCTCGGGCGTCGCTAACGCGAAAGGACTCCTGGAAGTCGACGCCACAATGCCGGCGGGCGCATACGAGGTGGTGTTTCATGTCGGCTCCTGGTACCGCGAGCAACGGGTATCTTTGCCCGAGGTGCCGTTTCTCGACGAGGTTCACTACCGCTTCGGGATTTCGGACCCAAAGCAGCACTACCACCTGCCGTTCAAGTGCACGCCTTGGGGCTATTCCTGCTTCCGCGGCGGCGCATGAACGCTGCGTAGTTGGAAGCTTATCTTCTCGACTGGCTGACCCTCGTCGCCCGCTGGGCGCACATAGTGGTGGCCATCGCGTGGATCGGGGCGTCGTTCTACTTCATCTGGGTCGACAACCACCTCGAGGCGCCGGAGGATGCCGGGCTTGCGGACGGCGAGCTTGCCGGGGAGCTCTACGCGATCCACGGCGGGGGCTTCTACCGCGCGCAGAAGTACCGACTGGCGCCGCCGCAGCTGCCGAAGACGCTGCACTGGTTCAAGTGGGAGGCGTACTGGACCTGGATCACCGGCTTCGCGCTCCTCGTGCTCGTCTACTACGTTCACCCGGAGCTTTACCTGATCGACTCGGCGGTGATGAAGCTCTCGACGGGCTTCGCTATCGGCATCGGCCTCGCGAGCCTGGTGGTTGGGCTTGCTGTGTATGAGGGTCTTTGCCGCTCGCCGCTGGCGAGGAACGAGTGGCTCTTCGCAATAGCGCTTTTTCTCTTTCTTGCCGGAACGGCGTGGGGCCTGACGCACGTCTTCAGCGGGCGCGGAGCATTCCTGCACTTCGGCGCGATCCTCGGCACGATCATGGCGGGCAACGTCGCGCACGTGATCATCCCGGGCCAGCGCGAGTTCGTGCGCGCGAAGAAGGAAGGCCGCCTTCCCAATGAGGCGGATGCCATCCGTGGAAAGCAGCGCAGCGTGCACAACACCTACTTCACGCTGCCGGTCATCTTAACCATGATCTCCGGGCACCACGCGATGACCTTCAGCCACTCGTGGAACTGGCTCGTACTGATTGCGCTCACATTAGCCGGGGCACTGGTGCGCCTATGGTTCGTCGCCCGGCACAAGGGCCGGCCGCCGGCGTGGACCCTGGCTCTCGGGATATTGGTGATCGTCGCGACGTTCATGCTGCTCGCGCCGCGACCGCAGAACGCGGGTGAGCCCGTCGCATTCTCCGAAATTAAGCAAGTTCTCGATGCGCGCTGCTTGAGCTGCCATGCGGAAAGGCCTGCCTTCCGGGGTATCGCCGAGGCGCCCAAGGGAATCAAGCTCGACAGCGAGGAGCGCATCCGCGCGCAAGCGCCGCTGATCCAGCAGACGGTGCGCGCGCGTACCATGCCCCCCGGAAATTTGACGGGCCTCACCGAAGAAGAACGTGCTTTGATCGAACGATGGAATCCCTGACCCAGCTTTCCTGCGCGCAGCTTGCGGCCGCGGTGCGCGAGCGCCGCACCACTTGTATCGCGGCGATGGAGGCGGTGCTCGAGCGTGCGCACGCGGTGCAGCCGCGCCTCAACTGCTTTCTGCGCATCGACGAAGAGAGCGCGCTTGCCGCGGCGCAGCTGGCCGACCGGGAGATTGCGCGCGGCTACGTGCGCGGCCCGCTGCACGGCGTGCCAATGGCGCACAAGGATATGTACTACCGCTGCGGTGTGGTCTCGACGTGCGGCTCGAGGATCCTGCGCCACACGCCAGCCACAGGCACCGCGAAGGTGCTCGAGCACCTCGATGCTGCCGGCGCGATCCAGTTCGGCGTGCTGAATATGGCGGAGTTCGCCATGGGCCCCACGGGCCATAACTGGCACTTCGGCCACTGCCGCAATCCCTGGGATCCCGAGCGCATCACGGGAGGATCCTCGTCGGGCTCCGGCGCAGCGGTGGCGGCACGCGCCGCGTTCGCGGCTCTCGGCTCCGACACCGGCGGCTCGGTGCGTCTTCCCGCCGCCTTCTGCGGCATCGCCGGCGTGCGGCCGACTCACGGCCAGGTATCGGTGGAGAACATCCTGCCGCTTTGCCCGTCGCTCGACACTGTCGGCCCGCTCACCCGCACGGTGGAAGACGCTGCGCTAATGCTCGAAGTTATTGCGCCGGGGTTCGTGTGCGATCTGGAAAAACCGATTGCCGGACTGCGGATCGGCCGGCCGCGCAACGTGTTCTACGAAGGCTGCGATGCCGAGATCGCCGCGGCGATGGAGGGCTCGCTCGACGTGTTTCGCCGCCTGGGCGCTTCGGTCGTGGATGTGGACTTGCCGGATTTCGGGAAATTGAGCGCACTCGCCGGGGTACTGCACGCCGCGGAAGCGAACCCGTTCCACGACGAGTGGTTCCGCACCCGTCTGCAGGACTATTCGGCCCAGGTGCGCGAGCGGCTGGAGAGGGGGCGGCCGACGCTCGCGCTGGATTACGTGAAGGCGCAGCAGGCGCGCGCTTCGGCGATTACGGGGTTTTGCGAGGCGGTATTTTCGAGGGTAGATCTCGTGCACGGACCGGTAGTGTCGTTTCAGACCCCGACGATCATCGAGACCGACATCTCGACCGGCGAGACCGCTGCGCAGATGCTAGGGCGCTTTGTCCGTCTTACGCGCCCGATCAGCTATCTCGGCCTTCCCGTAGTTGTCGCCAACGCCGGTTTCACCCGGGCCGGCATGCCGATCGGCATGCAGTTGATCGCCCCGCCGCTCGATGAGGCGGCCGCGCTGCGTGCGGGCCACGCCTTTCAGCGCGCGACCGACTGGCACCTGCGCGCTCCGACCCTCTAGGCGTGTCTTTTGGCATTAGACTTGCTTCGCCAATCCAACCGGGGGAATTCCATGCGCTTTGCCGCTCTGCTCGCTGCCGCGCTCTTTTCCGGTGCCGCGCTCGCCCAAAAAGAGGTCGCCGTCCGCTTCGCGCTCGACTGGCGCTTCGAGGGGCCGGCGGCGCCGTATTTCGTCGCGATCGACAAAGGCTACTACAAGGCCGAGGGGCTCAACGTATCCATTGATCCGGGCGCGGGCTCGGTCGAGGGCATCAACCGGGTCGCCTCCGGCGCCTACGAAATGGGCTTTGCCGACATCAATTCGCTGGTGAAGTACCGCGACAATCCGCGCAACTTGCCAGTGAAGGCGGTCATGATGGTCTACGACACGCCGGCATTCTCCATCGTCACGCTGAAGAAGAATGGCATCGCAAAGCCCAAGGACCTGGAAGGCAAGGTGCTCGGCGCTCCGGCGCCGGACGGCGCCTACGCGCAGTGGCCGATCTTCGTGCAGGCGAACAAGATCGACGCCTCCAAGGTGAAGATCGAGAACATCGGCTTCCCGGTGCGCGAGCCGATGCTCGCGCAGGGAAAGGTGGATGCGATCACGGGGTTCTGGTTCTCCTCCTACATGAATTTGAAGGCGAACGGCGTAAGGGACGAGGACATCGTGGTGCTTCACATGCGCGACTACGGCGTCGACCTCTACGGCAACGTGATCATCGCCAACCCCGATTTCATGCGTTTCTCGCCGAAGGCGGTGGCGGGGTTCGTAAGAGCGACGATCCGCGGCATCCAGGACACGGTCAAGAGCCCGGAGACCGCGATCGACTCGCTCATGAAGCGCAACCCGATCGCGAAGCGCGAAGTCGAGCTGGAGCGCCTGAAGCTTTCGCTCGCGAAGAACTTCGTCACTTCCGACGTGCAGAAGAACGGCCTTGGCGCCGTCGACATGAAGCGCCTCGAGCGCTCGATCGAACAGATCGGGCTCACCTTCCAGTACACCAACAAGCCGAAGGCCGCGGACATCTTCACTGCCCAGTACCTGCCGCCGCGGGAGCAGCGCCTGGTGAAGTAGTTTTTTGGTCAGCCTTCGCCAAGTCTCGATGGCCTACGGCCGCGGCGCCGCCGCGGTCCGTGCAATTGACGAGGTGACGCTCGACATCGCACAAGGAGAGTTCATAGCCGTCGTCGGACCCTCGGGCTGCGGCAAGAGCTCGCTCATGAAGCTCATCTCGGGGTTGCATCCTGCGGCTTCGGGAAGCTTGAGCTTCGAGGGCAAACCCGTCACCGGGCCGCTCAAGTCGGTCGGCATGGCGTTCCAGAACTCGAACCTCCTGCCCTGGCGCACCGCGCTCGAGAACGTGCTGTTGCCGCTCGAGATCGTGGAGCCGTACCGGTCGAATTTCGACAGGCGCAAATTCGCCGACAAAGCAAAGGACTTGCTGCACTCCGTCGGCCTGGCGGGGTTCACCGGGAAGCATCCGTGGGAGCTATCCGGCGGGATGCAGCAGCGCACCTCGATCTGCCGCGCGCTGATCCACGAGCCCGAAATCCTGCTGCTCGACGAGCCGTTCGCGGCGCTCGACGCGTTCACGCGCGAGGAGCTCTGGTCGGCGCTGCGCGATCTGCAGGCGGCGCGCAGGGTCACGGTCATGCTGGTGACGCACGACCTGCGCGAGGCGGTGTTCCTCGCAGATACGGTGTACGTGATGTCGAGTCGCCCCGGTCGCATCGTGCGCCGCTGCGATGTGCCGTTCCCGCGGCCGCGCGACCTCGACCTGACCTACACCCCGGGGTTTCAGCACATCGTGCATGAACTGAGAAGCCTGATCGGCCGTGGATAGGCGCGAGTTCGCGATCAAGGTGCTGTCCCCGATTGCTTTCGTAATTCTGCTTTTTGTTTCCTGGGAGAGCTTGTGCAAGGCGCTCGACGTGCCGCTCACTATCCTTCCCTCGCCCTCGGATGTGTTCGGCGCGCTGTGGCAGTACAGGAAGGCGATCTTGGACAACTCCTTCGTTACCCTTTGGACTACGCTCGCCGGGTTCCTGGTCGCCACGGTGTTCGGCCTCGCGCTCGGGATTGCGATCGGTTGGCACCGGGCGCTCTATGCCGGAATCTACCCGGTGCTGATCGGTTTCAACTCGATCCCGAAGGTCGCGGTGGTGCCCGTGCTCATCCTCTGGTTCGGCCTCGGCGAGATCCCGGCAGTGCTGACGGCATTCCTCATCTCCTTCTTTCCGATCGTGGTCAACGTCGCGACCGGGCTCGCGACCACCGAGCCCGAGCTCGAGGACGTGCTGCGTGCGCTCGGCGCCTCCAAGCTCGACATCATGCGCAAGGTCGGGATCCCGCGCTCGCTGCCTTACTTCTTCGGCTCGCTCAAGGTGGCGATCACGCTCGCTTTCGTCGGCGCGGTGGTGTCCGAAACGGTGGGCGCGAACAAGGGCATCGGCAAGCTGATGCTGGACGCCCAGGCGGCGTTTCAGGTCCCGATCGTGTTCGCGGGCCTGCTCGTGTTGGCGGTCCTCGGCATCCTTCTCTACGCGGCGACCGCGGCGATCGAAGCGCGCTTCACCGGCTGGGCTTTCCGCGGGCAGGCAAACCGCTAGAATCTTGCATGGCGCGTGTTCCCTACGAAGACGAGATCATCATCTCGTGGGTCGAGTTACACCGCGACGCGCGCTACCTGTCCGAAGTGCTCCACCAGAAGGGCCCGTGGAAAGGCATCATCGCCGTCACGCGTGGCGGCCTCGTGCCCGCGGCGCTCGTGGCGCGCGAGCTCGACATCCGGCTGATCGACACGATCTGCGTCACTAGCTACGACTCATGCTCGGCGGGGGCGTCCGCGCAACAGCAGGGGAAGGTCGAGGTGCTCAAGGGCGTGACCGGGAAGGGCGACGGCTATCTCCTGATCGACGATCTCGTCGACACCGGCAAGACCGCGCAGGTGGTGCGTCAGCTCCTTCCGCGCGCGCACTTCGCCTGCCTCTACGCCAAGCCGGCCGGCCGGGCGGTAGTCGACACGTTCGTCAAGGAGTTCAAGCAGACGAAGTGGATCCATTTCCCGTGGGACATCGAGTACAAGTTCGCCACGCCGATCAAGGATGGCGGACGCGTCGCCCCCGGGCCGGGCTAAAAAAAAGCCCCGCAAGCGGGGCTCGAGTCACACCAGGGAGGAATTCAGCGCCGGATCTGTGGGTTCTTGCTTCCGTCGGTTCGATTCCGAGCTCCGGCTGACACTCCTTTGCTGTATCAGCCGTCCTTCTTGTCCTTCTCCTTGTCCTTGTCCTTGTCGTCGTCCGCGGCCGGCGGCGCTTGGATGTCGAGCGGCTGCACGCCCGATTGCGGCAGCGGCGCGGCATGGGCGGACAGCGCGAGCAGGCCGAACAGCGCGGCCAATACGGCGGCAAGCGTAGCTTTCATTGGGTCTCCTGTGGGTTGGGTACGACCCGACGATTAAAGCGGCCGCCTGTAACCGCAGGATTTCACGCCGCGTCGCTTGACACACTGTGTTACATCGCTTGACGCACCGGACGCCTCGGTGCAGATATAGCGCCGCGATGGAACGGCCGGACCACGTCCTGGTGGTCGATGACGACGCCGAGATCCGCAAGCTGCTGGGTGAATACCTGCAGAGGAACGGCTTTCGAGTGTCGCTCGCGAACGACGGCCGTGCGATGCTGCGCAGCTTGGAGCAGACGCGCCCGGACATCGTGGTGCTCGATCTCATGCTGCCCGGGGACAGCGGCCTTACGCTCTGCCGGGATTTGCGCGCGGGCTCTAGCCTGCCGGTGATCATGCTGACCGCGCGCGCCGAGGAGGTCGACCGTATCGTCGGCCTCGAGATGGGTGCCGACGATTACCTCGCGAAGCCGTTCAGTCCGCGCGAGCTCCTCGCTCGCATCAAGACCATCCTGCGCCGTACGCGCGGCCTGCCGCCCATGCGCGGCGACACGCTGCGCGTGCGCTTCGCTGGTTGGACGCTCGACTCCGCCGCGCGGCAGCTGGTCGCGCCCGACGGGGTGATAGTGGCACTGAGCGGCGCGGAGTTCAGGCTGCTCACGGTGTTCGTCGAGCATCCGAACCGCGTGCTCGACCGTAATCAGCTGATGGACCTGACCGTCGGGCGCGACGGTACGCCGCTCGACCGGTCGATCGACGTGCAGGTAAGCCGGCTGCGCGTAAGGCTGCGCGACGACGCACGCGAGCCGCGCATCATCAAGACGGTGCGCAGCGAGGGCTACATCCTTGCCGCGACGGTGGAGCGCCTGCCGTGAGCTTTCTGCCGCGCTCGCTTTTCGGGCGCACGCTACTCGCGCTGGCGGCCGGCCTCGCGCTGGCGCAACTGGGCAGCGCGGCCATCCATCTCTTCGATCGCGGCAGCTCGGTCTACCGCCTCGCTTCGCTGCAGATTGCCGCGCGCATCAGCCAGACCGCGCGCATCCTGGACCGGCTGCCGCCCGCCGAGCGCCACATCGTGGTGCAGGAAATAAGCGGGCGCCACTTGCGGGTCTCGCTTCCGGAGCGTCCGGTCGCGGTGGAAAACGGTTTTTCCGAGCACGACGCCTATGAAAAGCAGTTTAGCGAGTCGCTGCAGAAGCAGATCGGCGCTCCGTGGCCGGTGCGGGTCGACATCAGTCCGCAACCGAGGACGCGCGGCTTGGTCGGCGAAGGCATTGCCGCTGGCCGGTTCGAGTTATGGATGGCTCGCCATTTCTACTTCCTGATGCCCGAGCCATTCTCGATGGTGGTGCAGGTCGGGCTGCAGGATGGCACCGTGGCGGTGTTCGATGTCAATGTACCGCAGGAACCGTTGAGGCGCTTTGAGTCGCTCGCACCGATCCTGCTGCTGCTCTTGCTCGTGTGCTTCGGCTTGGCGGCCTTCCTCGTGCGCATGACTACCCGCTCTCTCGACCGCCTCGCGCGCGCCGCCGACGCGATTGGCCAGGACCCGGAAAGCGCTCCGCTTCGTGAAGCCGGGCCGAGCGAGGTTCGCCGTGTCATCGCCGCATTCAACCGCATGCAGGAACGGGTTCGCCGCTACCTGGTGGAGCGCGGTCGGCTGCTGGGCGCCATCTCGCACGATCTAAAGACGCCGATCACCCGCTTGCGCCTGCGCGCCGAGATGCTCTCCGATCCGGACGCGCGCGCAAAGGTGCTGCGCGACCTCGACGAAATGCAGAGCATGGTGGGAGAGACGCTGAAGTTTTTCTCCAGCGTAGGCAAGGGTACGGAGCGCCGGCCCGTGGACGTCGGCGCCTTGATCGAGAGCGTTTGCGAAGACCGGCGCGAAGCCGGCCAGGCGCTCACGGTGCGGGGCGCGCCGCTGGCTCCCTACCGCGCCGATCCGCAGGGGCTGCGCCGCTGCCTCGACAACCTGATCGAGAACGCGATCCGCTACGGGGGCGCGGCGGAAATCGAAATCGCAGATTCTGCGGAGCACCTCAGGATCGCTATCCGTGACCGTGGTCCGGGCATACCGGACCCGGAGCTTGAGCGGGTATTCGAACCTTTTTACCGTCTTGATGATTCGCGCAACATGGAAAGCGGAGGCACTGGCCTCGGCCTGGGCATCGCGCGCAACATTGCCCGCTGGCATGGTGGCGACGTGACGCTGCGCAACGCCGCCGGCGGACTCGTCGCCGAACTCGCGCTGCCGCGCTAGACTTTGGCGCATGAAGCTCGGCCTGGTCATCGGCAACAAGAACTATTCATCCTGGTCGATGCGCCCCTGGGTGCTCATGCGCGAAGCCAAGATCCCGTTCGAGGAAGTGCAGCTCAAGTTCGACGAGAGCAGCGGGGGGCTGCGCGTCGCCGGCATCGAGCGCTATTCGGCCGCGGGCAAGGTGCCGGTGCTGCTAATCGATGGCGAGCCGGTTTGGGACACGCTGGCGATTTGTGAAACCGTGGCCGAGCTTTATCCCGCGAAGAAGCTTTGGCCGCAAGACGACCGTGCGCGGCGCGTGGCGCGCTCGATCTGCGCAGAAATGCATTCGAGCTTCCAGGCGCTGCGGGGAGCGATGCCGATGAACATCCGCGGCCGCTATCCGGGCCAGGGCCTGAACGACACGTCGAGCAAAGACATCCAGCGCGTCGTTGGCATCTGGTCGGACTGTCGCGCGCGCTTCGGAAAGAATGGGCCGTTTCTTTTCGGCGCCTTCGGCATCCCCGAGGCTTTCTACGCGCCGGTAGTCATGCGTTTCCAGACCTATGCGGTCGAAGTGCCACCGGTCGCGCGCGCATACTGCGAAGCCGTGCAGTCGCTCACTGCCGTGCGGGAGTGGTGCGATGCCGCGCGGCGCGAGACTGAGTTTGTCGCCGAGGACGAGCCGTACGCCAAGAGGAATTAGATTCGGGTGAGGGTCTACCTCGTCGGCGGTGCGGTACGCGACGAGCTGCTCGGCCTCTCGGTCAAGGAACGCGACTATGTCGTGGTTGGCTCGACTCCCGAAGAGATGGTGCGCCTCGGCTTCAAGGCGGTCGGCAAGGACTTTCCGGTATTCCTGCATCCCAACACGCACGATGAATACGCGCTTGCTCGCACCGAGCGCAAGAGCGGCCGAGGCTACAAAGGGTTCACGGTCTACGCATCGCCCGAAGTCACGTTGGAGGCAGACCTCAAACGCCGGGATCTCACCATCAATGCGATGGCGAAGGCCGAGGATGGGACGCTGATCGACCCCTTTGGAGGGAAGAAGGATCTTGAGTCGGGGGTGTTGCGGCACGTGAGCGAAGCATTTGCGGAGGATCCCGTGCGTATCCTTCGCGTCGCGCGGTTTGCAGCTCGGTTCGGTTTTTTAGTACACGAAACCACCATGGCGCTTATGCGCCGCATGGTGGAATCGGGCGAGGCCGATTACCTCGTAGCGGAGCGTGTGTGGCAGGAGTTTGCGCGCGGCCTGGCCGAGCCGCACCCCGAGCAGATGTTCGAGGTGATGCAGCGCACCGGCCTGCTTGCGAACGCGTTTCCCGAGATCAGGGCATGGCCGCGTCGATTTTCGGGGTCGGTGCCGGTACGCTTCGCGGTGCTCGCGTGGCCGCTCGGAGAAAGAGAAGTGCAGGCTTTGTGCGAGCGGCTGCGGGCGCCGACCGATGTACGGGAGCTCGCCCTTGCCGCGGCTCGCAACAAGGAGGGACTGAAAAGATCCACGCCGGAGGCATTGCTCGGCGTCTTGAAAGGCGCCGATGCCTTCCGCCGCCCGGAACGGTTCGCAGAGTTGCTCGAGGCAGCGCGGCTGGCCGAGCCGGGAATCGACATAGCACGCATCGAGCGCGCGCGCGCTGCCGCGGCGGCGGTCGACGCGGGTGCGATCGCGAGCTCGGCGCAGGGCGCGGACATCGGCCGACTCGTCGACGAGGCGCGGCTCGAGGCGCTCAGAGAATTCGGCTGATCAGCCAGACTAGCAGCGAAAACACGAGCGTGCTCGCAAGGGGAATGTAGTAGATTCGTCCGCGCACCGGGATGCTGAAGTCGCCCGGCAGACGCCAGGCGCCGAAACGCGGCGCGAGCACGGCGAAAATCACCAAGACCACCAGCACGGTCACCAGCCACTTCAACATGATCGAACTCTATACCTGGAGTACGCCGAACGGTCGCAAGGTTTCCATCATGCTCGAGGAATGCGGGCTGCCTTACAAGGTGCACAAGATCAACATTGGCACGAATACCGAGCAGTTCACGCCGGAGTACTTGAGGATCAACCCCAACGGCAAGATCCCGTCGATCGTCGACCCCGACGGCCCGGACGGCAAGCCGATCGCGATGATGGAATCTGGCGCAATTCTCATCTACCTGGCGGACAAGACCGGGAAGTTTTATCCCCAACGCTACAAGTACCCGGTCCTGCAGTGGCTCATGTTCCAAATGGGTGGGGTGGGGCCGATGTTCGGCCAGGCGCACCATTTCATGCGCGCGAAGAAGGACGAGATCCCGTACGGCAGCGAGCGCTACGGCAACGAGGCGAAACGGCTTTACGGGGTGATGGATCGCCGCCTGGCGAACGTGGAGTTCTTTGCCAACGAGTACTCGATTGCCGATGTGGCGATCTATCCCTGGGTCGCGCGCCACGAATGGCACCGGGTGGATCTCCGAGCATTTCCCAACGTCAAGCGCTGGTACGACACGCTGGCCGCACGGCCGGCAGTGGCGAAAGGCATGGCGGTGCCGCAGGTGTGATGCGCGCCTGGTAGATACCACGCTCGTCGGGATAAGGCTCGCCGTCGAAGATGTCGAGCGCCGGCGGCTGCCGGTGGAGTTGCTTGGGAAGCCAGGTCGCAACGGCCGGAAAGGCGAGCAGCAGGCCGATCGCCACCGCCTGGATGGCCATGAATTCGAGCATCCCTTTGAAGATCGTCGCGAGCGGCCAGGCGGGCGCCACCTGCTTGAGGTAGTAGCCCGACATCGCCACCGGCGGCGAAAGGAAGGCGGTCTGCAATGTGACGGCGACCAGCGCGCCGAACCAGATCATGTCGATATCCAGCGCAGAGACCACGGGATAGAAGATCGGCACGAACACGAGCACGATGGCCGGCCACTCGAAGGGCCAACCGAGCATGAAGAGCAACGCCACGATGACGATCAGCATCAGCATCGGCGGCACGGTGAGGCCAAGCAGCCACTCGGTGAGCCAGGCCGCCGTGCCGAGGCGGGCGAACACGGCCCCGAACACGTTCGATGCAACCGCGAGAAAGAGCACCATGCTGGAAGTCGCGAGCGTGCGCAGTGACACGGCTTTCAGTCCAGGCCAATCGAGCCGTCCGTAGGCGAGCGCAAGCGCCAGTGCGCCGAGCGTGCCAACCCCCGCGGCCTCAGTCGGCGTGGCGAGGCCGGCGAGGATCGGGCCGAGCGTCGCCGCTATCAGCACTGCAAGCGGGATCACGCCCATCAGCGCCTCGCGCGCGATGGCAAGGCGCGAGGAGGCGCGCAGCGCCGGCGGCAGCGGCGGTCCAAGGCTCGGGTCGAGCTGGCAGCGCACGAGAACGTAGCCGAGGTATAGGGCCGCAAGCAGCAGCCCGGGCAGCATCGCAGCCGCGTACAGGTCGACGACCGAAACGCCGAGCACCGGCCCGAGCACAAGCAGCATCACCGACGGCGGGATCAGAATTCCAAGCGTGCCACCGGCCGTGATTGCGCCTGCCGCAAGCTGCGCGCTGTAGCCCGCGCGCAGCATGATGGGCGCCGCCATCAGCCCAAGCACGGGTACGGCCGCGCCGACGATTCCGGTCGCCATCGCGAACACTGTGGCGGTGAGGATCACGACCAGGTAGAGCGACCCGCGCAGCGGCGCGAGCGCGAGACGCAGCGCAAGGAAAAGCCGCTCCATCAGGCCTGCCTTCTCGACCAGATAGCCCATGAAGATAAAGAGCGGCACCGCGGCCAGCAGCTCGTCTCGCATGAGGCCGGTCGTCTGGAAGAACGCAAGGTCGAACACCCGGCCTTGCAGTACCAGCGCGCCGAAGCCGAACGCGAGCAAGAGCAGCGTGAAGGCGACCGGGAAACCGATGAAGATCGCGCCCATCATCACGATCAGCATCGCGAGACCGATCAGCGCTTCCATGCGTGCAGGCTCTTCAGAAGCTCCGACAGCCCTTGCAGCAGGAGCAGGAGCGCCGCTGCCGGCACCAGGGCTTTGAGAGGCCACAGCGGCGGAAACCAGGCAGTGTCGGCCGAGCGCTCGTCGATCAGGTACGAGTTCCACGTGGCCTCAAGGCCGGCGACGAGGAACAGCAGCATGGCCGGGAAGAAGCACGCCAGGTAGGCGATGCTGTCGATCGCTGCGCGCGTGCGCGCAGACCATTTCTCCCACAGGAAGTCGGTACGAATATGCGCTCCGGTGCGCAAGGCGTACGCCGCGCCGAGCATGAACATCGCCGCATAGAGCGCGTAGATCGTCTCGTAAGCCCACGAGGTAGGCGCGTCGAACGCGTAGCGCGCGACGACTTCCCACGTGACGGCAGCCAGGAGCGGCGCGATGAGCGATGCGAACGCCAGCGCGCTCTTTTCGGTGAAGCGGTCGATCGTGCGGGCCAGGCGCAGCATCAGCCGCCCGGCTTGCGCGCGTGTCTTGCCAGGAAGGCGTTGATCTCCTCGAGCACGAGCTGCGGCTCGCCGGGCACGGGTTTCGATCCGACTACGCGGTTCATCCACTCCATGTTTTCCTGCATCCGCGCTACGACGCGCGGCCATTCGGCCGCGGTGTAGCGTTGCGGATCGGGAAGCACGTGGCACTGGTTGCATGCCAGGCGGAACGCTTCGCCGGAAGGCTGGTTCACCTCGGGATAGCGCGTGGGGTCGAGCGGCTTCTGCGCATGGCGCTGCAGGTAGGCGATGATCGCCTTGGTGTCGTCGGCGGCGGGCGCTTTCACCCCGCCCATCATCTCGGCCATCAGCGTGCCCATGTTGCCCTTGCCCTCCATGCGGAGCACCATGCGCTGCACGACGCTCGGCCACTTTCCGGCATCGTGCATCGCCGGATTGGGGAGGTTGTGGCACTGCACGCAATAGGCGAGCACCAGCTGCGCTGCGTTCGAGTGCCGCTCCGGCAGCCGTGCGGCATCGAAGGTCGGGGGAAGGATGCGCTCGAGCATCGGCCCATGCGGGCTCGCCTGCCAGCGCTTTTTCGCCTCCGCAATCTCATCGGCGAGCGCCGGAAATGTCAGGAACAAAGCCGCCGCAAACAGCGCGCGCATGCCCTAGAGCCTATTGGAACGATCCCCGCGTGAAAACCCCAGGAGTGGCTGTTTGACCCCACGCCCGACCGCGAGCACCTTGAAGAGCTCCCCCATTTCATTGGGCGAGAGCAGAACGTGGGCCTCGGCGGCGATCGGCGCATAGTGCAGGGCTTGCCGCAAGTTCGCCTGCTCGAGCACCTCGGTGATGCCGCAGTTCACCAGGAACTGTGCTTGCGTCGCGTAGCCGAGCAACTCGAGTCCGCCGGCGTGCGCTGCGCGCACGAGCGCGCTGAAATCGACGTGCGCGCTGATGTCCTGCTCTCCCGGGCGCTCGAACGGGTCTTCGTGCGCATGGTGGCGTGCGTGGCACATGAGCGTGCCCATCGAACGCTGGGCGTGGTAGTACTCGTGCGACGGAAAGCCGTAGTCGATGACGAAGATCGCTCCCGACTCGAGCCGTTCAGAAAACGTCCGCATCCAGGCCTGTGCGGCCAGACCGATCTCGCTTTCGTACGGAAACGACACGTCTATTCCCCGCGCTGCTTCGAGCACCACGCCGTGCGCCGCCCGCTCGTCCCATACAGGCTTTCCGCAGAAGACGACTCCGCGCTCGAAGATCCCGCCCTGTCTCCACGCCACCGCATGCACTGGCATGGCGTCCACGACTTCGTTAGCGATCACGACTCCCCGAAAGGCGTCGGGAAGACGATCGAGGAATCTCACCTTGCCGCCGAGCCTCGCCGCCTGGCGCGCGCGCAGCGCGGCGCTCGTCTCAAGGATCAGGTACTCCCGGTCGAGCTCTTCGGTGAGCACCTCGGCGAGCGCGCCGCCGCCCGCGCCGAATTCCAGGATCGGGCCTTCGAACTCGCGCAGCTGCCGGGCAAGCGTGCGGCCGAACAGCTTTCCCAGCTCCGGCGCCGTTACGAAATCGCCCTTTGCGCCGAACTGCCGATCGCTGCGGCCGTAATAGGCCCGCGCTGCGAGCTCCATGTAGCGGGCGAAGGGGATCCAGCCGCCGGCGGCGGCGATCTCTGCGCGCAGCTCCTCAAGCACCCGGGAAATCTAACCTAGAATCAGCGCGTTCATATGGATGATTCCCTGGTTGGCAAGGCGGCGCTCGTCACCGGCGGCGCACGCCGCGTCGGCGCGGCGATCGCGCACCGGCTGCACGCGGCCGGCGCAGCCGTGCTTATCCACTACCGGGACTCCGAGTCCGATGCCGCGCGCCTCGCATCCGAGCTAAATGCGACGCGTCCTAAGAGCGCGGCAAAGGTGAAAGCCGAGCTCCTTGCGCCGGTAGCGCCGCGCGCACTGGTCGGTGCGGCGCTCGAGACTTTCGGGCGGCTCGATCTGGTCGTGAACAACGCGTCTACGTTCTTTCCGGTTGCCGTCGGCGCCATGGAGCCTCCGCACTGGGAGGAGCTCATAGGCTCGAACCTGCGAGCCCCGCTCTTCCTCGCGCAGCAGGCATCCGACGAGCTCGCGAAGAACCACGGCTCGATCGTCAACATCGTCGATATCCATGCCGAGCGGCCGCTCAAGGGCTATGCGCTCTATACCATCGCAAAGGCCGGGCTCGCAGCGATGACGCGCGCGCTCGCCCTCGAGCTCGCGCCCCGGGTGCGCGTCAACGGCGTCGCCCCGGGCGCGATCGCCTGGCCCGAAGACGGCCAATTCACAGACCCCGAGCGCGCGCGCATCCTCGCCACCACGCCGCTTGCGCGCATCGGCTCGCCGGAAGACGTGGCGCGCGCCGTGCATTTCCTTGCCTGCGCGCCTTACGTTACCGGCCAGATCCTGGCCGTGGACGGCGGTCGCTCCATCTTCATTTAAGGAACCGCTCATGGCCTGGCCGTTGGGAATCGCCGGGCTCAAGCTGGTGACGCCTTAGGTACACTGCCTTCCCCATGCCCGCCCAACCCATCCGCATCCACCGCGACCCGCGCAAGGCTGACCACGAGCTCGGCAAGCTGGCCAAGCGGCTACGCCGTCAGGCGGGCGCGGCAATCGCCGACTTCAACATGATCGAGGCAGGCGACCGGGTGATGGTATGCCTGTCGGGCGGCAAGGACAGCCATGCGCTGTTGGATATTCTTTTGTCGCTCCACGAAAGAGCGCCTGTAGAGTTCGAGCTGATCGCCGTCAATCTCGATCAGAAGCAGCCGGGGTTTCCGGCGCACGTCCTTCCCGAGTACCTTCGCTCCCGTGGGGTCGAGTTCCGGATCGTGGAGCAGGACACCTACGCGGTGGTCAAGCGCGTCGTCCCGGAGGGGCAGACCATGTGCTCGCTCTGCTCGCGGCTGCGCCGCGGCGTGCTGTACCGTGTGGCGAGCGAGCTCGGCACGACGAAGATCGCGCTCGGCCACCACCGTGACGACATTCTGGCCACTTTTTTCCTCAATCTGTTCCATGGTGGGCAGCTGAAGGCGATGCCGGCAAAGCTGCGCTCGGACGACGGTCGGCACGTGGTGATCCGGCCGCTCGCCTACGTCACCGAAGATGATCTGGTGGCCTACGCCGAAGCCAAGCGCTTCCCGATCATCCCGTGCACGCTATGCGGCTCGCAGGAGAACCTCGAGCGCAAGCAGATCGGCGAGATGCTCCGGGAATGGAAGCGCCGCCAGCCGGGACGCATCGAGTCGATTGCCCGCGCGCTGACCGAGGTGCGTCCTTCGCACCTTCTCGACCGGAAGCTCTACGATTTTTCAAATTTCAGGTAGCTCCCGTGTCATCCGGCGCCGCCTACAATGCGTTTCAGTAGCGAAGAGCATGACGCGCCCTGCCGCCAGGTTCATCGGCCGCTCAAGCCTCATCGGCTTGCTGGCTTTCATTGGCGCCTCGGTCACCGCCGAGAGCTACGACACCCTCACGCTGGAACCCGCCAAGGTCAGCGAGCCGGCCGTGCAGGTGTGGGGTGCGCGCACGCGAGGCGCCAAAGGCATCTTCGGCGTCCACACCTGGGTGGCGGTCAAGCCCGAGGGAGCCGCTGAGTTCACGGTCTATGAAGTGGTCGGGTGGCGCCTGCGCTGGTCCGAGAGCACGCTCGTGATCCGCAACCGCGCGCCCGACTCGTGGTTCGGAGCGCCAGGCGAGCTCTACGCCGAGAAGCGCGGTCCCGGGGTCGAGGAGCTCATCCGCCGTATCGACAAGGCGGCGCATGAGTATCCCTTCGCCAAGTCCTACAGCCTTTGGCCTGGGCCTAACTCGAACACGTTCACGGCATGGATCGCGCGCGCCGTCCCCGAGCTCGAAACCGACTTGCCGGCGACTGCGATCGGCAAGGACTACATCGGTTCGGACATGATCTCCAGTGCCCCAAGCGGCAGCGGGTTCCAGTTCTCGCTGCGCGGCCTTCTCGGCGTGGCGGCGAGCGGCGTGGACGGGCTCGAGGTCAACATTCTCAGCCTGAACTTCGGCGTCAGCCCTTCCGGCATCAAGCTCCCGCTCATAGGGCGCATCGGCGCCGCGCGCATCAACGCCTCGATCCCCGCCGGCCAGCCCGCCAACTAGGGCCGGCGGCGCCAGCGGTCCGACTAGAGCTTGAGCTTTGCGCTGCGCGCCATCTGCTCGACGCTGCGCCGGTGGCGCGCAAAAAATCCAAGCTGCGCCGCAGCATAGAGCATGGCGTAGAGCTCACCCTTGGCCACGGTGCCAAAGCCACGCCGGAGAGCTCGACGCTATCCACCTTGCGAATGAGCGAGAACTCGAAGCGGAATCCTCTCTGTCCGCCAAAGCTCACGCTTAGCTAGTCTTGACGTAGCTTGCCTCCAGGCGGACGTTCAGCACGGCCTGCCGCTTCTCCTCCTTGACAATTCTTAGCGCTCGCTCGAGAGCGGGCAGGAGTTCTATTGGCTCGCTCACGCGCTCGCCGTGCCCGCCGCTTGCCTGCACGACATGCTCGAAGCGCGGCGAAGGCTCGAGTGTCGCGAACGGCGGCTCCTTGTCGGCGGCGGCGTAGCCCTTCGGGTAAGTCGAAAGCGTCGATCGGTGCACTGCGGCCCAGCGAGCGTTGTTCGCGATGACGAAGAGAACCGGGAGCCGCATCGCTTCGGATACGTAGTGTGCTGCGGTCGGATTGCCGAACATGTAGGCGCCGTCGCCGACCGCGCAGATCACGGTCCTGTCAGCGAAGGCGAGCTTCGCGCCGAGCGCCGCGCCCATGCCCCAGCCGAGGCCGCCGGCAGAAGGATTGCCGAAATACCGGCGCGGTTCCGTGATCGCGATTTCTTCGAGCACGATAGGGTACTCGTTGACCAGGATCGTGTTCTCGTCGAGCACCTTGTTGACGCACGCGGAGAGCCATTTCCCGGTGATGCTCGCCGGCATGGGCTCCACCCCAGCTCGTCTCTTCCTCCTGATGTCGGCGGAGACGAGTGAAATGGCTTTGCGGCGCTCCTCGATGCGTTTGAGGGAAACGGCCTCCTTTTGCGCGGCGCGCCAGAGCGCCTGCAGCGTGGGCGCGACCGCGCCCGTGAGCGCGAGGTCGGCACGGAAGCCGCGCAGCGGGTACGAAGCGAAGAGCGGATCGGGGCCGATGTGAATGACCTTGGCGTCGGGCTTGGGCTTGCCTTCCTTCGGGATCCAGGGCACGTCACAGTCGACGACCAGCACTACGTCGGATTCCTTGAGCAGCGGGTGCGGATCCCAGCCGCAATGCATCGAATGCTCGGTCGAGAGCGCGAGGTGGCGCGGGCGGTAATGCACTACCGGAACCGCGAGCATCTGAGCGAGATGCTCGATTGCGCGGGCCGAATCCGACGTTCTCCCGCCGCTCGCCGTGATCAGTAGCGGGTGCTGCGCGCCCCCCAGGAGCTTGGCGGCTTCTTCGAGGGCTTCAGGCTCCGCGGCGGGCGCGGAAGCGGGAGAAATCGTCGATTTCAACGAATAATCCGTGGGAAAGGAGGAAGCGAGCACTTCCCTTGGCAAAGTCACGTATACCGGGCCCTGCGGCTCGCTTTTCGCGATGGCGAGCGCGCGGTCGAGGACCGTTTCGACTTGCTCGGCGTGGCGCAGCTCGTAGTCCCACTTGACGAACTCGCGCAGCATGCCGCCCTGATCGAAGTGCTCCTGCGCCCAATGAATGTAGTTGTTGCGCGCGGCCGGCACCGCCCCCGATTCGGTAATCGGCGTGCGGCCCGCCGTGAAAAGGATCGGCACGTTCTGGCGCGAGGCATTGATGAGGCCGTTCAGCGAGTTCGCGGTGCCAACGCCCACATGCACCATCATGGCTTGCGGCCGCCCGGTCGTCATGGCGAAGCCGTGCGCCATGGCGACGCCCATGTTTTCGTGCGGCACGATCACGATCTGCGGCAGGCGCCAGCCGAGCTTCTGTCCCTTGGCGTAGGCCTCCACCACTGGGGCAAAATCGGTCCCGCCGTTGGCGAACAGGTATTCGATGCCGCGCGCGGCGAGCAGTCCAAGCCACGCATCGGCTGCCGTTTCGGGCTTGAAGGCCACGGGATGGTCGGGTTTCATGCGGGAATGGTAATCCTTAGCCAGTTGTCGCCGGGCGAGCGCTCGACGCGCGCCGTGTCGCCTTTCAAGCGGTAGGTAAGAAAACAAACGTCGCGCACTTCCGACAGCGTCTCGGGCCGGAAAATAGCCGCGCAAGTCCCGGGGCCGCGCGCCGACGGGGCGAGGAGCCCGCTTTGCGCGCGCTGCCACAAATAGCGTCCGAGCTGGTGAGTGTAAGAGTAGTCGTTGCGATCGATCAGGCGCGGCTCGGCTGCTCTACGCAAATCGATCAGAATCGCTTCACAGCGCACCTGAAACACGCGTCGTTCTCCGACCACCTCGCGCTCCAGGTTGGGATAACTTTCTTCTATGAAGCGATACCAGTGGTAGAGCGTCTCGTACACCGTGGTCTCGATCGCCAGCGCGCCGTACCACACGCCGTATTCCAGGCCGTCGGAGTAGCGCGTCGCGTGCCAGTTGTACGGCGCGAAGGGGTAGGTGATCACCGTCCCGTAGTCGAACGGACGGGTGATGAGCGGCGCCGGGCTCGGAATTCGGGTCGCGCTTTCTGCGGCGATCGCTACATCCGTATCGGCAGCATCGCGCGCAAGATCGTCGAAAAGATCCTGTGAGACGCGGATGCCCTTGATGTTGCGCATCAGGTCGCCGCGGTAGTCGGCGACCTCGCGGACCAGGCTTTCGAACACCTACCTGCCGCGCTCGAAGTCGAGGTAACGCCGCACGGCGAGAATGCCCTCGTAGCCGTCACGCTTCATGATGTCGACAGGCCTCGCGCCGGCGAAGCGTCGATTCGGCGTGCTCACCCAGCGGTAGGCGAGGTCGCGGTCGTGCGGGAACAAGATCCGAAGCGCCTTGTGGATCCCGAGCAGGTGACCCGCGCGCGCGAGCAAGTCCGCGCTGTCGGCGAGCGGCTCCCCGCGCCGGTAGCGTGCGATGGTGGAACGCGACTGGGCGGAAAGGCCGAGCAGGGCAGCCTGGTCGTTAAGCGGCACGTTCCAATGCTCGAGCAGCGAGACCACCATCCTTGCCAGCCGCTCGCGGCTCGTGCGGGCATGAAGATCGACTTGGGATGCCGGCTCGCGCATGCTCCAGATAGTACTTAATATGTACTCTCTGGTACAGTCTCTATCGGCGGATTGTCAAGAGAAAATTGACACCGTAAACTTGCGGAGCGATGAACTGCGCTGAACGACTGGTCGAGCTGTTCGGCAGCCAGGCCGAAGTCGCGCGGGCTTTTCAACTCGACCGCGCGGTCATTCACAACTGGGTGAAGGCGGGCTACGTGCCCGCGCGCTGGGCGGGTGAAGTCGAGCGCGTGACCCAGGGCCGCATCAGCGCGGTCGAAATCGTCAACGAGGCAAGCGTAAAGAACCCGGTGCGCGTGAAGTCGCGCCCGGAGAACGCGCCGTTTGGGATTTTTTCCGAGGAGACCATGACCCAGTACGCCCCCACGAAGCGCATCCAATCATTCCATCCGCCGCAGCGTACGCTGATGGGTCCGGGTCCGACGGAGATCCATCCGCGCGTGCTGACCACGATGAGCCAGCCCGCGATCGGCTACCTGGACCCGATATTCGTCGAGATGATGGAAGAGCTGAAAGCGCTGTTGCGCTATGTCTATCAGACGAAGAACGCGCTCACCTTCCCCCTGTCGGGGCCGGGCTCGGTCGGCATGGAGTACTGCTTTGTCAACATGGTGGCCCCCGGCGACAAGGTCGTTGTGTGCCAGAACGGTGTCTTCGGCGGCCGCATGCTCGAGAACGCTATCCGCTGCGGTGGCAACCCCGCGGTGGTAGAAGACAAGTGGGGCGAGCCCGTCGATCCGCAGAAGCTCGAGGACGCGCTGAAGAAGAACCGGGATACGAAGGTGGTCGCCTTTGTGCATGCCGAGACCTCGACCGGTTGCCAGTCCGACGCAAAGCTCCTGACCCAGATCGCGCACAAGCACGGCGCACTGGTCATCGTCGACGCGGTGACGTCGCTCGGCGGCTCGCCGGTCAAGGTGGACGAATGGGAGATCGACGCCATCTATTCGGCGAGCCAGAAGTGCCTGTCGTGCACGCCGGGGCTCTCGCCGGTGTCGTTTTCCGAGCGCGTGGTCGAGCACGTGAAGAAGAGAAAGGACAGGATCCACAGCTGGTTCATGGACATGAACCTCCTGCTGGGCTACTGGAACGCGAGCACCCGCACCTATCACCACACGGCGCCGACGAATTCGCTTTTCGCGCTGCACGAGGCGCTGCTGCTCATCCGCGAGGAGGGCCTGGAAAACTCGTGGGGGCGCCACCTGCGCCACCATGTCGCGCTCAAGGCCGGCCTCGACGCCATGGGGTTGAGGTTCTTGGTGAAAGAGCAATATCAACTACCGCAGATGAACGCCGTGGTGTGCCCCGAAGGCGTAAACGAGGAGGAGGTGCGCCGCACGCTCCTGGGCGAATTCGGCCTCGAGATCGGCGCCGGGCTCGGCCCCCTCAAGGGCAGGATCTGGCGCTTCGGGTTGATGGGCTACAGTTGCCGCCCGGACAACGTGATGCTGTGCCTCTCGGCGCTCGGCTCCGTGCTCTCCGACATGGGGTTGCCGGTCCACGTGGGAGACGCTGAGGCGGCCGCTCACGGCGCCTACGCCCAAATGCACGTGAAGGACGCGCAGCGCAAAAAACGCGCGGCATAGGCGAGAATCGGGGCCTGACCCCGATTCTCGCTTTTCCCGATTGGATACACTGACGCACGCGCTGTCGGGCGCGCTCGTGGCGCGCGCGACAGCATCGGCCGAGGCGCCGCCGCGCTCGATACCGCGGCGCATCGCCGCCGGGTTTCTTGCTTGCGCCGCCCCCGACCTTGACTTCGTCATCGGCTTCATCGGCCCGGTCGAATACCTGCTGACCCACCGCGGCGTCACGCACTCGGTCGTGCTATTGCCCGTGTGGGCGCTGCTTATTTCCTGGTTCCTGGCCAAGCTCCTGCGCGATCGCGGCGGCTGGCGCGCGCTCTACGGCGTGACCGCGCTTGCGCTGCTGACACACATCGTGGGGGACCTCATCACCAGCTTCGGCACCATGGTCCTCGCGCCTTTCTCCGACTGGCGCGCGGCGATCGGCACTACGTTCATCATCGATCTGTGGTTCAGCGCCGTCATCCTCGCCGGGCTGATCGCGTCGGCGGTTTTTTTCTGGTCCAGAATTCCGGCTGTCGCTGCGACTATCGTGCTTGCAGGCTACGTCGGTTTTCAGTACGTGCAGAAGGAGCGGGCCGTGGGGCTGGGAGAGCAGTATGCGAAGGCGCTCGACTTGAAAAGCGCGAAAGTGAGCGTGCACCCGCGGCCGGTATCACCGTTTAACTGGACGGTATTCGTGAGCGACGACGAGGCGCACCGCTACGCCCACGTGAACCTGGTGCGCAGTGAGCAGCGGCGCTACCAGCCCGGCGACGGCCTCATCGCGCGAATCGACTCACCGTATATGCCGGTGGCGCAGGCAATCTGGGTTACGCGGCCGCGGTATGGGGCGACGGATCACGCCACGATCCGCGAGGCGTGGAATTCCGGAGAACTTGCGTTCTTTCGCTGGTTCGCCGACCTGCCGGCGTTCGACGGCATGAGCGAAGGCTCGACCTGCGTCTGGTTCACCGACCTTAGATTCCTGACGCCGGGGCGGGAAACGATGCCGTTTCGCTACCGCGTCTGCCGCGACACCCCGGGTGCGGCGTGGAAGCTGGTTATCTCTTGACGCACCGCCTGCGCCTCATCGGCCGGCCAGGACTTCCTTCAGCGCATGAAACAAGTCTACGGTCGCATCGATCTCATCGCGGTTGATCGATACGCTTTCGACATTGATGCCGAGCGGGATATGGCTTGCATACGAGCCGTCCAGGATACGGCGCAGGTTGTCGCGGCAGATCTCGATCGACTTGGCGAGCGGGCTCACCGCGTCGAGGATAGCGCGCTCGGTCTCGGTCGATACGTTGACACCGAGCCAGCGCAGGAACGCAAGCGTTTTCTCGCGCCCGCAGGGCGCGAAGGTCAGGATGACGCGCTTCGGCGCTGTGCCCGCGCCGCGGCAGTCGCGCAGGTAGTCGGCGAGCAGGCGCTGCGTTGGCGAGGCTTGATAGACCGTCTGGGAGATGAAGTAGCCGCATCCCTCGATGCCTTTCGCGAGGAGCCGCGCCGCTTCGCTGCGCACGGCGTCGTGACGCTCGGCGATCACCACGCCGCCGACCACGAAGCGGCCGGTCTCGGCGGCGATGCGGATGGCGCGCGACAGCGCGAGCGGGTACGCCCGGCCCGACGCCGGCCGTCCGACGACGGACAGAAAGTCGATCTTCCGCTTTGTGCTTTCCGCCAGCCAGGCACGCCACTGACTCTCGTCCGTCATGCCGAGCGCCTTGTAGACGATGGCCGGCAGCCTGAAGAAGCTCGCGTATTCACGCGGATCGATGGTGCCGGCGAACGGAAAAGGCCGCGGCAATTGCGTGCGGCCGGTCTCGTCCTGGATGTCGTAGAGCACGACGCCGTCGAGCGGCAACCCGGCGAGGCGCGCGGCAAGCTTGTCGGCGGCGGCGGCGACCTGCTCGGGCGGCGTACCCAGCCGCGGCGGCGTGGTGCCGTACAGGAAAACGGGCTGCCCCGGGTCAGGCAGTTTTGCCCGCAGATCCATTCACGAACGGCTTGAGCGCGGCATACACCGCGCGGTTCACCGGGGCCTCGAGCCCGGCTTCGCGTGCCATGCGCGCCACCGCGCCCGAAAGCCAGGGCGCTTCCAGCTTGCCGCCGGCTTCGAGATCGGCGGCCATCGATGCGCGCATCTCCGCAGCGAACGTGTCGGCCTGGGCCAGCGTCTTCGCGACCAGATCGTCGGCAAGCTTGACGCCGCGTTGGCGGCCCACCGCCCACGTTTCGCGCATTACGGCTTCGAGCAGCCACCGCAGATCCGGGTCGGCGCGGACGACGCCGATCGTGCCGCGCGTCAGCGTCGTAGCTGCCGAGATGCCCACCAGCAGCACGAATTTTTCCCACAGCACGCGCTCGATGTCTTCGGCGAGCTCGCAGTCGATGCTTGCGGCCGCGCAAGCGGCCTGAAAAGCCTCGGCGGCCCTGCGCTGCGCCTGTAGTGCGGGACCGAAACGAAGGCGCGCCACGGTGCCAGTCTGCGAGATCGTTCCCGGCTCGACGATGCGCGCTGCGATGTAGGCGGCGCCGCCCATGACCTTTTCTTTTCCAAGGACGGCACCGATGCGCGCGACCGACTCCACGCCATTCTGGAATGGAATGACGTGGCCGCCTTTTTCCACCGCTGGACGGAGCTCGCGCGCGGCTGACTCAGTGTCCCAGAGCTTTACCGCGAAGAGCACGATGGCGGCCGGACCGGCCTCGGCCGCCGCTCCCACCGCTTTCACTTTTACTAGCGCGTCACCGAGGGGGCTCTGGAGCGCGAGGCCCTTTTGCTGCATCGCCTCGAGGTGCTTGCCACGCGCGATGAACGTCACGTCGTGACCCGCCTGGGCGAGGCGTGCGCCGAAATAGCCGCCCACGCCGCCCGCGCCCATCACTGCGATGCGCATGTCAGTACCGATAGTGATCCGACTTGTACGGGCCTTCCTTGGGCAGACCGACGTAACGCGCCTGCTCATCGGTCATCTCGGTGAGCATCGCGCCGAGCTTCACGAGCTGCAGGTGCGCCACCTTCTCGTCGAGGCGCTTGGGCAGGATGTGGACGCCGACCGGATACCGGTCCGTGTTCCCGTAAAGCTCGATCTGTGCAAGCACCTGGTTCGCAAAGGAAGAGCTCATGACGTACGACGGATGGCCGGTGGCGCAGCCCAGGTTCACCAGCCGGCCTTCGGCAAGCAGGATAATGCGCTTGCCGTCGGGAAAGATCACGTGGTCAACCTGGGGCTTGATGTTCTCCCATTTGTAGACCTTGAGCGAGGCGATGTCGATCTCGTTGTCGAAGTGGCCGATGTTGCACACGATGGCGTTATTCTTCATGCGCATCATGTGCTCGTGTGTGATCACCTTGAAGTTGCCGGTGGCCGTGACGAAGATATCGGCCTTGTCCGCCGCGTAGTCCATCGTGACGACCCTGTAGCCTTCCATTGCCGCCTGCAGCGCACAGATCGGGTCGATCTCGGTGACCCACACCTGCGCCTGCAGCCCGCGCAGCGCCTGCGTCGAGCCTTTGCCGACCTCGCCATAGCCGCACACCACCGCGACCTTGCCGGCCACCATGACGTCGGTGGCGCGCTTGATGCCGTCGACGAGCGATTCACGGCAGCCGTAAATGTTGTCGAACTTCGACTTCGTCACAGAGTCATTCACGTTGATGGCCGGAAAAAGCAGCCGCTTCTCTTTTGCCATCTGGTAGAGCCGGTGCACTCCCGTGGTGGTCTCCTCACTCACGCCCTTGATGTCCCTCCCCATATCAGCATACCAGCCGGGCTTGCGCTTCTTGATGGACGCAAACAAGGCCTTTTCCTCGTCGCTGGTCGGGTTGGAGAGCAGGCGGGGATCCTTCTGCGCCCGGATCCCGAGATGAACCAGCAATGTCGCGTCGCCGCCGTCATCCAGGATCATGTTCGGGCCTCGGCCTGCACCGAACTCGAAGATCTTGTGGGTGAACTCCCAGTACTCGTCAAGCGACTCGCCTTTATAGGCGAATACCGGCGTGCCGCTCGCCGCGATCGCCGCCGCGGCGTGGTCCTGCGTGGAGAAAATGTTGCACGAGGCCCAGCGCACCTCCGCGCCGAGCGCCTTCAGCGTCTCGATCAGCACCGCGGTCTGGATCGTCATGTGCAGCGATCCGGCGACGCGCGCTCCCTTCAGCGGCTGGGTCGCGGCGAACTCCTTGCGGATCGCCATCAGCGCCGGCATCTCGGACTCGGCGATCGCGATCTCCTTGCGTCCCCAGTCGGCGAGCGCCAGATCGGCGACCTTGAAATCGGTGAACCTCGAATCGATCTTCATGACAATGAGCCTCCAAAAGCAAAAAGCGCCCGCACCGTTTCCGATGCGAGCGCCGTTGAATAAGGGTTGCACGCCTCGCTGAGCCTGACCTCCGCCACTGGTTAGGGAGGACGCAACGCTCCTCAGCAAATCGAATTATACCCTGTTCAAGCGCGCGCAATCGCTGCATGCTTGGGCGCATGGCTGCGGCCCTGCGCTCGTCCCTCTACGCGAGCGTCGTATTCCTGAAGATCCACGACTTTGCGCGCCGTCCGGCGACCGAGCAGGCGCGCTTGCGGGCGCAGCTTCAGGCAGTGATCGCGGTGACCGCGGCGGAAATTCCCCTGCCCGGGCGCGTCATGCTCGACGCTGCCGACGGCGCAGCCGTCGTCGTGCTCGAAGAGCCGCGCTTGGCGTTACGTCTCGCGCAGCGCGCGTTGACCGCAGTGGCGGTCGGTCTGCCGCTTTCCGCTGGTCTTAACTACGGCGCGCTGCAGCTTGCCGGCCGCAAGGGCGGCGAAGGCATGACCGGGGATGGCATCGCCGTCGCCGCGGCTGTCGCGGCGTTCGCGCCGCAGGCGCGTGTACTTGTCTCGCGCTCGTTTCGCGATGCGGTCGCGGAGGTCGAGCCCGGCGCCGAGGCCGCGCTCGTGCCTGCCGGCACATTCACCGATCAGGGGCTGCGCACGCACGAGGTTTTCGGGCCGAACGAACGCGCGCCCGGCCGCCGGCGCCAGCGCTACAGCGCCATCGCGGTGATCGTGGCTCTCGCCTTGATCGGAACCGGTATTGCGGTCCGTTCGTCGACGCCGAACCAGCGGCCGTTCGTGGACGCCGTGCTCGAAAGAACCGCGCCCTATTGGCGCGACCTCGTCCAGCGCGTGAGCTACTGATGGCGAAGCCGGCAAAGAAAATTGGGCGCTACAGGATTCTCGGCGAGCTTGGACGCGGCGCGATGGGGGTCGTCTACAAGGCCGAGGACCCGAACCTCGACCGTACCGTGGCGCTGAAGACTATCGGCCTGGAGAAGGACGCCGAAGGGCGCGCCGAGTACCACAAGCGCTTCATGCTGGAGGCGAAAGCCGCCGGGAAGCTCAGCCACCCGAACATCGTCACGGTGTACGACTTTGGCGAGGTCGACGGATTGGCTTACATGGCGATGGAGCTCATCGACGGGACCGACCTGCGTAAGCGCGTGCAGCAGGGCGCCATTCCGGCGGTGGAGGCAGTGGAGATCGCCTGCCAGGTCGCCGAGGGGCTCGCTTTCGCACACCAGCGCGGCATCGTCCATCGCGACATTAAGCCGGCCAACATCATGCTGCCCGAGCGCGGGCCGGCGAAGATCACCGATTTCGGCCTCGCGCGGATGCGCCTGGCGGACCACAAGACGAGCACCGGAATCGTGCTGGGCACGCCGCGCTACATGTCGCCCGAGCAGATCTCCGGGCAGCCGGTGGACCACCGCTCCGACGTATTCTCGCTCGGCATCGTGCTGTGGGAGATGCTCACCGGGCGGCGTCTCTTCAGCGGTACCGAGATCGCGCAAGTGAGCCACAGCATTACCTACGACGAGCACGAGCCGCCGACGCGCGTCAATCCCGAGCTGCCGGCCATGCTTGACTTCGTCGTCGCACGCGCGTTGAAGAAGGACCCCGCGGTACGTTATCAGGACGCCGACGAGATGGCGGCCGACCTGCACACCTGCCTCGCGGAGCTGCGTGCAGCCGCGGGCGTTGCTGACGAGGCTGGCGAGAGCAACACTACCCAGAAACTGCCGGCCGACGGCGAGCCGACCGTCGGCGCCCCTCCCGCGGCGGCCATTGCGGTGGACACGCGCCTGCCCGTGTCGCGCCACTTCGATTGCACCGCGGCGCTGCGTCGGCTGTCCAAGGCGCAGAAGATGGGGCACGCGCCGCGTCCGGTCGGGATCCTGCGAAGGATTGCAGCCGATGCGCCGGCGCGCCGGCTCTTCGTCTTCGCGCTGCTCGGCGCGCTTGCCGGGAGCTACATCGCGCTCGTCTAGTCTTCGAACGTAATCAGTCCCATGCCAGTTGTCATGGGCGCGTAGTAATGCCGGTGCACGCGCTTGGCGTTCGGCGAAAGTGCGCCGCGCATCACGTGCCACATGATGAGCTCGACCGCCTCGGCGCCCGCCTTCTCCATCAGCTCATGGTGCGACATCCCGGCCAGTTGCTCGGGATTGTTTTCCAGCTCAGTCAAGAAGTGCTGATCGAAAGCCTCGCTCATGTAGCCAAAGCGCTTTCCCTGGAGCTGGTGCGACATGCCCCCGGTTCCCATCACGACCACTCTGATATGGCCAGGGTAACTCTCAACTGCTTTTCGCAGCGCCTGACCAAGCCTGAAGCAGCGCCGCCCGCTTGGAAGCGGATGCTGGATGACGTTCACCTGGAGGGGGACCGCTGCCACCGGCCAGCCGTCGGTGCCGTGCTCGAAGCAGAGGTTCATCGGCACGAGAAAGCCGTGCTCCACCGACATCTCCTGGCAGACGGTGAGATCGAACTCGTCAGCCACCAAGCTCTCAACGAGATGGAAGGAAAATTCCTGGTTGCCGCGCACTTCCGGCAACGGCCGTGTGCCGAAGCCTTCGTCCGCGATGCCATAGCGCTCGGCGGCGCCGATGGCAAAAGTCGGATATTTGTCGAACCTGAAGTCGGCGCCGTGGTCGTTGTACACCACGATCGCCACGTCGGGCTTGAGGCTCTTCAGCCAGGCGCGAACCGGGACGTAGGCATCCGCGAGCGGCTTCCATGCGGGGGTTTGCATCTTTCCGCGGTCGAAGGCGACTCCCACCGACGGCACGTGCGACAGGCCGAGGCCCGCTATGACCCTAGACGGCATCCTTGAAGTTTCGCGTAGCGAGGAACTGCTCGTAGGTCTCGCCGCGCATCTGCGCCCCCATGCGGTAAAGACTGTTGCCGGTAACCGCGCCCATCTTGAGCATCCAATAGATGTTCATGCCGGCGTGAATCATGCCTGCGAAGTCCCGTTTTCTGATCAACTGCTTTTCTTCTTCCGTGAGACGAAAGCGCGCCATGTAGCTTTCCTCGTCGCGCTTGAACGCCTCCCGGTTGGCAGGATCGCACAGGGATCCGCACAGCTTGTTCAGGCGGTAGCCGTGCGCGGACTTGCGCAAGTCGAAGATAGTCGTGTCGGGGATAGCGATTGGTTCGTCCTAAAGGCTGCCCCATACTTCCTTTGCGGTTTCGATGCACAGGCGAAGCTTCGCCTTCTCTTGCTCCACTGTGAGATTGTTGCCGTGGTGGGTGCTGGAGAAGCCGCATTGCGGCGAGAGGCACAGGTTTTCGAGCGGGACGAACCTGGATGCCTGTTCGATGCGCTGCTTCAGGACATCCTTTGGCTCGAGCTGCGGGACCTTGGAGGACACCAGGCCGAGGACGACACGCTTCCCTTTGGGGATATGGCGCAGCGGCTCGAAGCCGCCTGAACGCTCGTCGTCGTACTCCAGGAAAAAGCCGTCCACGTCGAGCCTGGAGAACGCGGTCTCGGCCACGTAGTCGTAGGAGCCGCTCGCGAGCCAGGTGCTCTTGAAGTTGCCGCGGCAGGTGTGGATCGCGACCGTCATGTCGTCCGGCACGTCCCGGATCGCCGCGTTGACGGCGTCGGCGTAGACGGCGACGTCCTTCTTCGGGTCGTCGCCGAGCTTCCGGAACTGCTCCTGCACCTTCGGGTCGCCGAACATCGCGATCGTCGTGTCGTCGATCTGCAGGTAGCGGCAGCCGGCCTTGTAGAGATCGGCGATTTCCTCGCGGTAGCACTTCGTGAGATCGGCCCAGAACTCGCCGGCGTCGGGGTAAGTCTCGCGAATCGACGCGCGGTCGCCGCGCGCATGCAGCATTGCCGGCGACGGCATAGTGAATTTGGGAGCCCCTCGGGTAACTGTTCTCTTTAGAAATTCAAAGTGAGGCACCATGCTTGGCTTCGTGCGCCGCAGCTTTTTCGTGACGAACATGGTCGGCGGCTTCGCCTCGGTTCCCTTGAACTGCACGCCGTGGTAGGGGTCATCTTCCTGGCGCAGCTCGATGCCGTCGAAGCCCGAAAGAAAATCGATGTGCCACCAGTCGCGGCGGAACTCGCCGTCGGTGATCGACGGCAGGCCGATGTCCTCCTGCAGCTTCACCACATCCCGGATCAGGCGGTCCTCCATCTGCCTGAGCTCCGCGGCCGGCGCTTTGCCAACGCGCACTTTCTCGCGAAGGTCGTGCAGCTCGTGCGGCCGCAGGAGACTTCCGACGTGGTCTGCGCGAAACGGCGCCTTCATGATTACACCGTTGCTTTGGTCCGCCACCCCTCGGCGTACGATGTGCGCGCCTGCTTGGCGTACGGAACGGGACTCACGACGACCCGGAGCTCGATCTGGCGATGGCGCTCGACGGTGGTCTTCTTCGAGCCGCCGCCTTCCTCGCCCCAAAGGAGCTCGAGCTCGGTGCCGAGCTCGATGTCCGGGTCGACGATGCCGAGCGAGAGCATCGAGCGCTCGTTGTAGCTGTAGCCCGCGAACATCGACAGCCCCACGGTCTTGCCGCCGCGCGTGACCTTGTCGTAGGAGGCGGAGGTGTAGTTGGAGAGCGGCAGGTCGATGTACTTGTACGGATCGCCCGGCTCGAGCATGGAGCGCCAGACTTTAGCGACATCGTCGGCGTTCCACGCGAACGTGACCTTCCTGCGATGCGGCGTTCCGGCCATCTTCTCGAGCGCCTGGCGGCCGATGAAGTCGTGGTCGAACTTGATGAACGGGCCGTAGCCCATCTCGTACGGCGTAACGTAGTAGTCCTCGATGTTCTTCGAGTCGAAGCTCCCTCCGATCGAGCCGGTCGCCTCGTAGCTCGTCGCCGGCAGCCACTCGCGATACTTTTTCATCTTCTCGCCGGTATACACGGCCGGCAGCGGTGACGGGATCCAACCCGATTCCAGCGTGTTCGTGGCGTAGGCGCGCGCGCCGACTTCTTTGAGACCGAAATCCCGGCCCGCGGCGACAATCGCAGCGCGGACTTCCTCGCGTTCCTCGTAAGGTCCCCAGATCTCGAGGCCCGGCGCGCCAGCCATGCCGTGGCGCAGCGCCCGCACCTTGCGCCCGCCAACGTTGACCATACCCATGTTGAAGAACCTGATGTCGGGAACCGGGTCTCCGTGCAGCTTCTCGATCACCTTGGTTGCTTTCGGGCCCTGGATCTGAAAGCGGTAGTGGCGACGCACGATGGCTTTGCCTTTGGTGTTGCCCGGCGAGCGGTCGTCCTTCTCCGTCTTGACCTTGAAGCCGCCGGTGCGCGCGTGATACTCGATCCAGCTCGCCGCGGGTGCCCGTCCGACAAACACGAGCTTGTTCTCGGCGAGGTGGAACAGGATGCCGTCGCCGATGACGTAGCCGTCGTAATTTGTGGGCGCGAACTGCTTGGCGCGGTCGACTGGGAAGTTGGCGAAGCTGTTTGCGCCCAGGCTGGAGAACAGTTTCACCGCGTCGGGGCCTTCGACGTACTGCTCGACCATGTGATGCGACTGGTCGAATAGCACCGCCGTCTTCTGCCACGCGACCTGCTCGTCGCGCCAGTTGGAGAATTCGCTCGGCACCACCGGGTAGACGTAGGCGCCGATCTGCGAGTTGCGCAGCATGTCGACCGGATTGCCGGCCGCCCTCAGCACCTCCTCGAGGTTCTTCATACGCTCCTCCTCAGTACAGTAAGGCTACGCCGCTTGCTTTAGCGCGAGCGCCTTGTCAGTCGCTTCCCAGGTGAACTCGGGATCCTCGCGCCCGAAATGGCCGTAGGCAGCCGTCTTCTCGTAGATCGGGCGCAGGAGATCGAGCATCTGGATGATGCCCTTCGGCCGCAGGTCGAAGTGCTTGCTGACGAGCGCCGAGAGCGTGTCGTCGGACATCTTGCCGGTGCCCTGGGTGGTTACCATGACGCTCGTCGGACGCGCGACACCGATGGCATACGAGACCTGCACCAGGCACTTGGAGGCAAGCCCGGCGGCGACGATGTTCTTGGCGACGTAGCGCGCGGCGTACGCGGCCGAGCGGTCGACTTTCGACGGGTCCTTGCCCGAGAACGCCCCGCCGCCGTGCGGCGCCGAGCCGCCGTAGGTGTCGACGATGATCTTGCGCCCCGTGACTCCGCAGTCGCCTTTCGGGCCGCCGATCTCGAAGGCGCCGGTGGGATTGACGAGGTAGTTGATCTTGCCCTTCACCATGCTCTTCGGCAGCACTGGCTTGATCACCTCCTCGACCACCGCCTCGGAAAGCTTCGTGTGCTCGACGCCTTTCGCGTGCTGCGTCGACAGCACCACGGTGTCGATCGAGTCGGGCTTGCCGTTCAGGTAGCGGATCGTCACTTGCGATTTCGCGTCGGGCCGCAGCCAGGGCAGGCGGCCGTTGCGCCGCAACTCGGCCTGGCGCTCGACCAGGCGGTGCGACAGGTAGATCGGCAGTGGCATCAGGCTCGGCGTCTCGTCGCAGGCATAGCCGAACATCAGACCCTGGTCTCCGGCGCCCTGCTCGAGGTCGACGTTGGTGCTCTCGTTCACCCCGCGCGCGATGTCGGGGGACTGCTGACCGTAGGCGACGATGATGGTGCAGGTCGAGGCGTCGAAGCCGAGCGTCGGATCGTTGTAGCCGATGCGGCGGATGGTGTCCCGGGCGACGAGGTCGTAGCTCACGCGCGCGTTGGTGGTGATCTCGCCGGCGAGGATGACGAGGTTGTCCTTGACCAGCGTCTCGGCCGCGACGCGCGAGGTCTTGTCCTGCTTTAGAATCGCGTCGAGCACGGCGTCGGAGATCTGATCGGCGACCTTGTCGGGATGGCCTTCGGACACCGATTCGGAGGTAAACAGAAAATCGCTCATCGCCTGCGTTTCTTCTGCTGAATGGGAAGGCCGCAAGGATACCAAAACTTGCCCCGCTTCCCCAGAATTCCCCTCGGTTCCATTCTTCGTCTCTACGCCAAGCTGCCGCTCGGCCTGCTGCATCGATTGGGAACCGTCCTCGGCTGGGCCATGTATGGGATGTCGCCCACCTACCGCCGGCACCTGCGCGCGAATCTTGCCCGCGCCGGGTACCACGAACCGCGCGTGCGCCGCGCGGCGATCGCACACGCGGGACAGCTGCTCGCCGAGACGCCCGCAGTGTGGCTACGCCCGCAGGAGCGCGTCGCCGCGCTGGTGAACGAAGTTCACGGCCTGGCGGCGGTGGACGCGGCGCGCGCCGCGGGAAAGGCACTGCTCTTTCTCACTCCGCATATGGGCTGCTTCGAGATCACGGCGCAGTACGCGGCGCGCCACATGCCGCTGACGGTGCTCTATCGAGCGCCGAAGCTAATGTGGCTCGAGCCCCTGATGCGCGCAGGACGCGGCCGGGGTGGCGTGCGTCTCGCACCGGCGGATGCGCGCGGCGTGCGCGAGGTGCTCGCTGCGCTCAAGCGCCGCGAGGCCGCGGGCTTCCTCCCGGACCAGGTGCCGGGCGAGGGAGAGGGCGAATGGGCCGAGTTCTTCGGCGAGCTCGCTTACACCGCGACGCTCGCGCCGCGGCTCGCGCAGCGCGCCGACGTTGCATGCTTTCTTGCCTACGCGGAGCGGCTGGCGCAGGGCGTCGGGTACCGCATCGTGGTGAAACCGCTGCCGCTGCCCCTTCCTGACGAGACGCCGGTGCGCCACTTGAACCGCGTGCTCGAAGATCTGGTGCGCGAATGTCCCGGGCAGTATTTGTGGGGCTACAACCGCTACAAGACCCCGCGCGGCGCAAAGCCCCGCCCCGCCGCATGAGCAGGATCGTCTTCGCCTTCATGTGGCTGGTGCATTTCCTGCCTCTTGGCATTCTGTCGCGCGTCGGGAATGCGCTGGGGAGAATGCTTTTTTGGCTTATTCCCGAGCGGCGCAGGGTGACGCGCATCAACCTGGAGAAATGCTTTCCGCGCATGCACCCGGCCGAGCGGGAGCGCCTTGCGCGCGCGCATTTCCAGGCCTTCTGCCGAGCCTTCATCGAGCAAGGCATCCTTTGGTGGTCGTCGCGCCGCCGAATCGAGGCGCTCGTGCGCCTCGAAGGGCGGGAGCACCTCGATGGGAACAGGAAGACCATCGTGTTCGCGCCGCACTTCGTCGGCTTCGAGGCGACGCTCGCGCGCCTCGCGCTCGAATACCCCGTCGCCATGATGTACTCGCGCCAGAAGGACCCGCGCTTCGAGGCGCGCCTCGTCGCGGGGCGAACACGCTTCGGCGGCGTGATGTATCCACGTCAGGGCGGCATTAGCCGGGGCATCGAGCTCATCGACTCGGGCACGCTGTACTACTATCTTCCCGACTTGGACTTCGGCCCGAAGCGCTCGGTGTTCGTGCCGTTCTTCGGCGTTCCCGCCGCGACCGTCACGGGACTCGCGTATATTGCCCGCGCGACCGGGGCGGCCGTGGTGCCTTGCGTGACGCGCATGCTGCCGGGGGACGGCGGCTACGTCGCACGCCTGTATCCCGCGTGGACCCGCTTCCCGAGCGGCGACGACCACATCGACGCCCGACGCATGATGGCTTTCATCGAGGAGCGGGTGCTCGAGATGCCCGAGCAGTACTTCTGGTTGCACAAGAGATTCAAGACCCGCCCGGCGGGCGAGCCGAGGTTCTATTGAAGCTTGCGGTCATCGGCGCGGGGCACATGGGGCGCTACCACGCCGACAAGTTCGCGCGCCTGCCGGGCGTCGAGCTCGCCGCCGTGGTCGACCGCGATCCGGCGCGCGCCCGCATCTCCGACTTCAGGGAAATCCTTCCCCGCCTCGACGCCGCGGTGATTGCCGTCCCCACCGACCTGCACCACGCGATCGGGCGCGAATGCCTCGAGAACGGAGTGCACTTGCTGGTCGAAAAGCCGCTCGCCAGCACGCTCGAGCAGGCTGACGACCTCGTCAGGCTGGCTCGCGAGAAGAACGTGGTGCTTCAGGTGGGTCATGTCGAGCGCTACAACCGGGCATTCCAGGCGCTCGTCGAGCGCATGGACCGGCCGCTCTTCATCGACGCGGAGCGCCTCTCGGGGTTCAAGCAGCGCGGCGCCGAAGTGGACGTTATCCTCGACCTGATGATCCACGACCTCGACCTTGCGCTGTCGCTCGCGCGCTCCGAGGTCGCGGGCTTGAGCGCCTGCGGTTTCCGCGTGCTGACCAAGGACATCGACATCGCCTCGGCGCGCATCGAGTTCGCCAACGGCTGCGTCGCCGACCTTACCGCGAGCCGCGCAAGCCAGTCCGCGGTGCGCAAGTTCCGCGTGTTCCAGCCGGGCGTGTACGTCTCCGCCGACCTGCAGGCGGGGAAGCTGCGCTATGTACGCCAGGCCGAGGGCGAGATCCAGGAGACTGAGGAGTCGCATGGCAGCGGCGATGCGCTCTATTCGCAGGCCGAGGCTTTCGTCGCCGCGGTCCGCAGCCGCAAGCCGCCCGCGGTCGACGGAGCCGAGGGGCGGCGCGTGCTCAAGATTGCGCTCGACATTGGCCGGCTGGTGCGCGAGCGCCTGGAACGGTTCGCATGAATCCAAGCATTCCGATGGTCGACCCGGCGGGGGAATACCGCGCGCTTAAGGCCGAGATCGACGTCGCGGTTAGCCGCGTGCTTGCCTCGGGGCGTTTCGTGCTCGGCCCGGAGGGCGAGGGGCTCGAGCGCGAGATCGCTGCCTTTATCGGCGCCAATCACGCCGTGGGGGTGAACTCGGGCACCGATGCGCTGCACCTGCCGTTGGTGGCGGCCGGCATCGGGGCGGGCGATGAGGTGATCATCCCGGGCTTCACCTTCTTCGCCACCGGCGAGGCGGTCTCGTACACCGGCGCGACGCCGGTGTTTGCCGACGTGGATGAAGGCACGTTCAATCTCGATCCTGCTTCGCTTTCCGGAAGGATCACCAACAGGACGAAGGCGGTCATCGCGGTTCATCTTTTCGGGCAGTGCGCCGCGCTCGACCAGATTTCAGGAATCTGCCGGGAGAGAAAGCTCGTGCTGGTCGAAGACTGCGCTCAGTGCATCGGCGCCGACTACGACGGCAGGCGAGCCGGCAGCTGGGGTGATTTCGGCGGGTTTTCCTTCTACCCCACCAAGAACCTCGCCGCCGCCGGCGACGCCGGCTTGGTCACGGCGCAGAACGAGGGTCAGGCGAAAGTCCTGCGCATGTTGCGCCATCACGGCAGCCGGCAGACCTACCTGCACGAGCGCGTGGGCTGGAATAGCCGCCTGGACGAGCTGCAGGCCGCGGTCCTGCGGGTCAAGCTCAAGCACCTGCCGCGCTTCAACGACGCGCGGCGCGCCGTGGCACGGCGCTATCGCGAGAAGCTCGCCGGCGCGAGGGTCGTCCTGCCGGTCGAGCATGGGCGCGGCACGCATGTCTACCATCAGTTCACGATCCGGGCGCAGCGGCGCGACGCCGTCCGCGAAGCACTGGCAAAGGAGGGGATCGCGAGCTCGGTGTTCTATCCTTTGCCGCTGCACCAGCAACCGGCGTACGCGGGCATTGCGAAGGATGTTTCTTTGCCTGCGGCGGAGGAGGTTGCAAAGAGCGTGCTGTCGCTGCCGATACATCCGCTGCTCGACGAGGCGTCGATCGACCGCATCGCGGCCTGCGTGCGCAGCGCCGCATGAACCTGGCCTTCACGAAGATGCAAGGCGCGGGCAACGATTTCGTGGTTTTCGATTGCACCGAGCAGCCGTTTCGCCTGGATTCCTCGCAGCTGAAAAGAATTGCCGATCGCCATTTCGGTGTCGGTTGCGATCAAGTCCTGGTCGTCGAGCAGCCGCGCGACCCGGCGGCGGACTTCCGTTACCGCATCTTCAACGCCGACGGCGGCGAGGTCGAGCAGTGCGGCAACGGCGCGCGCTGCTTCGTCAAGTTCGTGCACGCGCGCGGCCTCACGGCGAAGCGCGAGATCCGGGTCGAAACCCTCGGCGGCACGATCAAGCCGCGCCTCGAGCCCGATGGCGAAGTGAGCGTCGACATGGGAAAGCCCTCCCCGCCGGTGATCGAGCGACTGAGCGTGCAGGGCCGGCACGTCGAGGTGACGATCGTTTCCCTGGGTAACCCGCACGCGGTGCAGGTAGTGCCTGAGGTGGCGAGCGCGCCGGTTACGGTGCAAGGCCCGGCGCTCGAGACGCATCCCCGTTTCCCCAACCGGGTGAACGCCGGCTACATGCAGGTGCTCGAGCGCAGCACGATCGCGCTCCGCGTGTGGGAGCGCGGCGCTGGCGAGACGCTGTCGTGCGGCACCGGCGCCTGCGCCGCGGTGGTCGCGGGCATCTCGCGCGGCTTGCTCGATTCCCCGGTGAAGGCTCGCACGCGCGGAGGCACGTTGACCATTTCGTGGACTGGCGGCGAGAATGCCGTGATCATGAAAGGACCTGCGGTCACCGTCTTCGAAGGCACACTAGAACTATAAGAATGAACGCCGACGACATCGCGCGATACCTGCGTACCCATCCGCAGTTTTTCGACCAGCATCCCGAGCTTCTCGAGACCATCAACGTGCCGCATCCCTACGGCGGACGGGCGATTCCGCTCGCCGAGCGCCAGACCGTGGCGCTGCGCGAGAAGCTCAAGGTGCTCGAAGGCCGGCTCGGCGAGCTGCTGCAGTTCGGCGAAGAGAACGACGCGATCAGCGAGAAGGTGCACCGCCTCGCGGTGGCGCTCGCGGGTGCCAAGGATTTTCCGGCGCTCGTCGCCGCTCTCTACTTCCACCTGCGCGAGGACTTCGCCGTGCCGCACGTGGCGCTGCGCGTCTGGGGCAAGAGCGTGCCAACGGATTTCGAGGAGGCGCGGTCTGTGGACGAGGTGCAGCGCCTGCACGCCGGCGCGATGGCCGCGCCGCAGTGCGGCCCGGCCGCCGGCAATCCGTTCGTGCCGTGGTTTCGAGAAGCAGCCGAGCACGTGCGCTCGGTGGCGCTCGTGCCGCTCGGCCAGACTGCGGTGTTCGGCCTACTCGCGCTCGGGAGCGAGGACGCGAAGCGCTTCTATCCCGACATGGGTACGCTGTACCTGCGTCGCATCGGCGAGCTATGCGCAGCCGGAGTGACGGCGCGGCTGTAGCGCGCGAGTATCTCGAGGCGCTCGAGCACCAGCGCCGGCTTTCGCCCGCAACGCTGCGCAACTACGCCCACGCTCTCGACTTGCTTCTGAAGGAAGCCGATTGTCCTGAATCGCTCGAGCCGGCACAGGTGAGGCGCCTCATCGCGATGCTGCACGCCAAAGGCGCGTCGCCGCGCACGCTGGCGCTCACGCTGTCGGCGTGGCGCGGCTACTTCCGCTGGCTTGCGCGGCATCGCAACCTGCGTGCCAACCCGGCGCTCGGCATCCGCGCGCCTAAGGCTGCGCGCCCGTTGCCCAAGGCGTTGTCGGTGGAGGCGGCGCAACGGCTCCTGGACGGCGAACTCGAAGAGAAGTCTGCGTTGACATTGCAGGACGCGGCGATGTTCGAGTTGCTCTACTCGTCGGGCCTGCGGGTCAGCGAGCTGACTGCGCTCGATTTGAGCGACGAGCCGGACAAGGGTGAAGTCACGGTGACCGGCAAGGGATCGAAGACCCGGACCGTGCCGGTCGGCGCGAAAGCGCGCGAGGCGCTGAAGCATTGGTTATCACTTAGGGACAAGATTGCAGTGCCGGATGAGAAGGCGCTATTTGTGGGCGCCCGCGGGAAAAGGATCTCGCCGAGCCGCGTCTGGCAACGGCTGACGCGCTGGGCAAAACGCCGCGGCCTTGCCGAGCATGTGCACCCCCACATGCTGCGGCATTCGTTCGCGAGCCACATGCTGCAATCCTCGCAGGACCTGCGGGCGGTGCAGGAAATGCTTGGGCACGCGAGCATCTCGACGACCCAGGTCTACACCCACCTCGACTTCCAGGCGCTGGCCAAGATCTACGACGCCGCCCATCCGCGCGCCCGCAAGAAATGAATCTGCTCCTGAAAAAAGGGCGCGAGAGGTCGCTCAAGCGCCGGCACCCGTGGATTTTCTCCGGCGCGGTGGAAAAGGTGAACGGGAAACCGGCCCTGGGCGACACGGTGGACGTGCTCGATAGGGCAAAGAAACTGCTCGCGCGTGCGGCCTACAGTCCCAAGTCGCAGATCCGGGCGCGCGTCTGGACGTTCGACCCGTCGGAGCAGGTGGATGGAAGTTTATTCAGAACGAGGTTACAGGCGGCGCTTGCCCTGCGCGAAGCGCTACCCGCGGCGAAGCATGCGAATGCGCTGCGCCTCGTGCACGGCGAATCCGACGCCCTGCCGGGCCTCGTGGTGGATCGGTACGCCGACGTGCTGGTCGCGCAATTTCTCGCCGCCGGAGTCGAGCGGTGGCGCGAACCTATTCTCGATGCGCTGATGGAGCTCAGCGGCTGCGCGGCGATTTTCGAGCGCTCCGACGCCGAAGTGCGCAAGCTCGAAGGGCTCGAGCCACGGGTCGGGTTCGCGCGCGGCAACCGCAACGCCGCGCGCTGTCCGATCATCGAATACGGGCTGAACTTCCGCGTCGACGTCGAGCAGGGCCAGAAAACCGGCTTCTTCCTTGACCAGCGCGAGAACCGCCAGCGCGTACGCTCGCTCGCCGCCGGACGGGACGTGCTCGATGGCTTCTGCTATACGGGCGGATTCTCGATCGCCGCGCTCGCGGGCGGCGCGAAGCGTGTCACCGCGATCGAAAGCTCCGCGGCTGCGCTCGAAGTGGCCAGGGAGAACCTCGCCGCCAATCCCCTGGACGCTTCGCGCATCGAGTTTCAGCAGGGCGACGTATTTGAAAAGTTGAGAAGGCTGCGCGATCAGAATGCGAAATTCGACCTGGTGGTGCTGGATCCGCCGAAATTTGCCCCTACAGCCGCGCAGGTAAAAAAGGCGGCCCGCGCTTATAAGGACATCAACCTATGGGCGCTCAAGCTACTCGCGCCCGGCGGTCTGCTCGCCACCTTCTCCTGCTCCGGCGGCGTCTCGGCCGAGCTTTTCCAGTCGATTGTCGCCGGTGCGGCGCTGGACGCAGGCGCAGACGCGAAGATCATCGAGCGCTTCACCGCCGCGGCCGACCACCCCGTGGCGCTCCGGTTCCCGGAGGGCGAGTATCTAAAGGGGTTGCTGCTCTTGCGCAGCTAGCCACAAGGTGCCCTGCTTGATCTACGTCAAATTGGGCATGCGGCCCGCCCATAGCATCCGGGCATGACCCTGTGCCATAGAGCCCCCGCCGCCATGGTGGTACTGACGTTGCTCGGCTGCGTCGGCGCGCCGCCTGCGCCGAAGAGCGACACGGTGTCCGTGGCGACGCTCGGCGCGCAGGCCGGGAAGCCGATCAAGCGGGAGATGCTGCGCGCGGAGGTGATGCGCGTAGCGGACCGGTACGCCGTTACCATGGCGGAGGAGGCCGACCGGGTCCGGGACGCGGAGGGCGGGGAGCGTTTCGGCTATTTCGCGACCGGCTGGAAGCTCGGCACCCGCACCGCGGCCCTGCAGATCGCGATGGGCGAGAACGCCGTGGAAAACCTTCTCGACATGCTGGTTCTCACCTCGCTCACGCGCCATTCGGTCGAAAGCTACTGGGCGCCGAAATTCCTCGGCGGCTCGCGGGGAGACGCGCTGCTTGCCGCTTCGCGCGGTTTCGAAAATCAGGTGTGGAAAGCTTCCGCGCGC
>DASTPE010000159.1:0-7135 GCA_035762345.1 Burkholderiales bacterium | reverse complement strand
CCGGCGTCCTTGGTCGCCTGGCGCTGCGAGTCGTTGAAGTAGGCCGGGACGGTGATGACGGCTTCCTTCACTTCCTCGCCGAGGTAGTCTTCGGCGGTCTTCTTCATCTTGCGCAGCACTTCGGCGGACACCTGCTGGGGCGCGATCTTCTTGCCGCGGACCTCGACCCATGCGTCGGCGTTGTCCGCGCGCACGATCTTGTAGGGCATCAACTTGATGTCCTTTTGCGTCTCCTTGTCCTCGAAGCGCCGCCCGATCAGGCGCTTCACCGCGTAAATCGTGTTCTTGGCGTTGGTGACCGCCTGGCGCTTGGCCGGCGCGCCGACCAGGATCTCGCCCTCCTCGGTATAGGCCACCACCGACGGGGTGGTGCGGGAGCCCTCCGAGTTCTCGATCACCTTGGGCTTGCCGCCCTCCATGATGGCGACGCAGGAGTTGGTGGTGCCGAGGTCGATGCCGATGATCTTTGCCATGGGGTGGTCCGATTAGTCCAAGTCTGTGTCGGAGATGGGGTTTTCGTCGCGTTTTTCAAGCGCTTTGGCGACCGTGACGAGCGCCGGGCGCAGCACCCGGTCGTGCAGGTGGTAGCCCTTCTGCATGACGGCCACCACGGTATTGGGCTCGGCGTCCGCTTCCACCGCCGCCATCGCCTGGTGGCGATAAGGATCGAAGCGCTCGCCCGGCTTGGGATCGATCTCGCGTACGTAGGATTTCTCCAGCGCGGCGCGCAACTGCTTGAGGGTCAGCTCGACGCCGCTCGGGTCGGCGCTCTTGACCGCCGCCTCCAGGCTGTCGAGGACCGGGAGCAGGTACTCGGCGAAGCGCTCAAGCGCATACTTTTGGGCTGCGGCCGCTTCGGCCTGTGCGCGCTTGCGGGCGTTATCGGCGTCCGCAACCGCGCGCATCATGGTGTCGCGCTGCTGCTCGATCTTCGCCTGGGCTTCCGCGAGCTGCTGCTCGAGGGATTTCTGCGATTCTTCGCTCGTTTTTTGGGCGTCGTCAGTATGCTGAACGGTTTTCTCCTGCATTAGGTCGAAATGGGGATGGGGCGGCCGGTTTCAAGCCGCCGAGGTTAAATTAAAGGTGTTGATTTTATGAGAAAACCGATCAAGTACACGCTGCTCGGCCTAAGCGCGCTGATCCTGCTCGTGGTGGCCGGCATCGCGGTTTTCGCGCTGACGTTCGATCCGAACCGGTACAAGGGCGAGATCGAGCGACTGGCGAAGGAGCAGACCGGCCGCACGCTCCGCATCAAGGGCGACATCAAGCTCGCCTTCTGGCCGAGCCTCGGCGCCCAGGTCTCCGGGGTGACGTTTTCCGAGAAAGGTTCCGACCAGAATTTTGTTTCCTTGGATTCCGCGCATGGCTCGGTCAAGCTGATGGCGCTACTTAGCGGCCAGTATGTCGTGGATAAGGTCAGCCTGTCCGGGTTCAAGGCGCGTATCGTCAAGGAGAAGGACGGCCGCTTCAATTTCTCGGACCTGGTCGAGCAGGGCGGCAAGAAACCCGCGGAAAAGAAACCGAAAGATGAAAAGTCCGCTCCGATCATGTTCGATATCGGCGGCGTCAACATCGAGCGCGCGTCCCTCAGCTACATTGACCTTCAGGCGGGCCAGGAGTACGCGCTGGAGGACTTGACGCTCAAGACCGGCCGCATCGCGCAGAATGCGGAAGGCAAGCTCGAGCTCGCGACGCTCGCCAAGCGAAAGGCGCCGCCGCTGCAGGCGAAGCTCGCGCTCGACGGCCGGTACAAGCTCGATGGCGGCAAGCTCAGCGCCGACGTCAACGGCAAACTCGACGAGTCCACGATCAAAGCCAAGTTCACCCTGGCCGAGCCCTACGAGTTCGACGCGAGCATCGACAAGGTCAACCTCGATCGCTACCTGGGCGCGGCCGACAAGCCTGCTGCGAAACCCGCAGCAGAGAAATCTCCCTCAAAAGAAGCAGATACGCCCGTCGATCTTTCGGCTCTCAAGGGGATCAACGCCAAGGGGCGCCTTCACGTTGGCGCGCTCGAGGTGCGTGGTCTCAAGCTCGCCGAGGTCAACGCGCAGGTCAACGCCGCCAATGGCCGGGTGGCGATGGCGCCGCACTCGGCAAAGCTCTACGAGGGCAGCCTCTCGGGCGAACTCGCGGTCGACGCGAACAAGAACTCGGTAAGCCTGAAAGAGCAGCTCCAAAACGTCTCCATCGGGCCCATCCTGCGCGACTTCGCCGGCCAGGACCGGCTCGAAGGACACGGCAACGTGGCGATGGATGTCACTACCGCGGGCGCCACGGTGAACGCGATGAAGCGCGCGCTCAATGGCAGCGCCAAAGTGCAGCTGCGCGACGGTGCGGTCAAGGGCATCAATATCGGCGAAATCCTGCGCAAGGCGCGCAGCGCGCTCGGCGGCTCGCAGCAGCAGGCCGCGGCCGGCGAGAACGCGGGCGGCAAGATGCAGCAAACCGACTTCACCGAGCTCAGCGCGAGCTTCGCGATCAAGAACGGCATCGCGCACAACGAGGACCTCGACGCCAAGGCGCCGGCTTTCCGGCTCGGAGGCGCGGGCGACATCAACATCCCCGCCTCGACGCTCGACTACGTAGTGAAGGCTTCCCTCGTCGCGACCTCGCAGGGACAGGGCGGCAAGGAGCGCGACGACCTCGCCGGGCTCACCGTGCCGGTCAAGCTCAGCGGCAGCTTCGACGACTTGAAGTACCAGGTGGACGTGCGCGCCCTGGCCGGCCAAGCGGCGAAGTCTCAGGTCGGAGGAAAGGTCAAGGAGCAAATCGAGCAGAACCGGGGCAAGCTCGAGGAGCGCATCGGCGACAAGTTAAAGGGATTGTTAGGACGGTAAGGTTCCGCCCGGGCGCGGAAATCCCCGAGGGTACGAGTCTGGAGCGCTTCGTAAGCTCCGGACTCGATGCTGAACCTGCTGCGCTACTCGCAGCTTATCGCGCTAGCGCTGATTCTCGCCATCGTGGTCGCGCTTTCGCTCCTTTATCGCAGGGTGCTCGTTGACTCGATGGTCGAAGCCGAGACGCACGCGAGCATCGCGCTGACCAAAGCTTTCGCCAATGCCGTGTGGGGCTCGCACGCCGGATTCGTCACGCGCGCCGGGTCGCTGGATCGCGCAACGCTCGCCGGCCGTCCCGAAGTAGCGGCGATGGACAACGACCTGCGCCGCCTGTCCGATGGACTGCCGGTTGTGAAGGTCAAGATCTACGACCTGCACGGCCTCACCGTGTATTCCACTGACGCGCGGCAGATCGGCCTGTCGGCGGCGGAGAATCCCGGCTTCCGACGCGCCCGGGACGGCTACCCGGCGAGCAACCTTACCTACCGCAGTCGGATGGACAGCTGGGAAGGCGAGATCGCCGACCGGCACATTCTCGCCACCTACGCCCCGGTGCACGTGTATGACGCGACCCCGGTCGAGGCGGTGCTCGAGATCTACAGCGACGTCACGCCGCTCGTCGAGGCGAGCCAGGCGAGCCAGCGGAAGATCCTCGCGGCGGTGCTCGGCGCCATGGCGCTGGTGTACGCGCTGCTGCAGCTTATCCTCGCGCGCTACGAACGCCTGCTGCGCGAACAGGAGCGAGCGCGCGCCGCGCAGGAAGAGCGCATCCGCCACCAGGCCTACCACGATCCGCTCACCGGGCTGCCCAACCGGGCGAGCTTCACCGAGCACTTGGACGAAGCGCTGCGGCGCGCGAAGCGTGCTGGCTGGCCGCTCGCGCTGCTGTTTCTCGATCTCGACCTCTTTAAGCGCGTGAACGACAGCCTGGGGCACGACGCTGGCGACCGCCTGCTGCGCGTCGCTGCCGAACGCATCCGCCGCTCGGTCCGCGAGGCCGACATGCTGTTCCGCATGGGCGGAGACGAGTTCACCGTGCTGCTGGAGGATGTGCGGGGGCCGGAAGAAGCGGCGCTGACGGCGAGCCGGGTGCTCGAAGCCATGGCCGAGCCGCTCTCGCTTTCGCACCACGAGATCGCGGTCACCGCGAGCATCGGCATTGCGCTGTACCCGCGCGACGATGCGGTTGGCGAACGCCTGGTGAAGAGCGCCGACACCGCGATGTACCGCGCCAAGGAGCTCGGCCGGAACCGCTTCGCGTTCTTCGCGCGCGAGATGAACGAGCGCCTCGAGAACCAGATGATGCTCGAGGCGGCACTGCGGCGCGCGCTCAAGAACGAAGAATTCGTGCTGCACTTCCAGCCGCGCGTTTCGGTCGCCACCGGTCGCGCCACCGGCGCAGAGGCGCTGCTGCGCTGGCGACACCCGGACTGGGGACTGGTCGAGCCGGCGCGCTTTGTACCGTTGCTCGAGGAGACCGGCCTCATCGTGCCGGTCGGCGCCTGGGTGCTCGCCGAGGCGTGTCGCCAGGCGCGGGCGTGGCAGGCCGCGGGGCTCGCGCCGCTGCGCGTCTCGGTCAACCTGTCGTCGCGCCAGTTCCGTAGCGATGCGCTCGCCGAAGCGGTGAGCGAGGCGCTGCGCGCCGCCGACCTCGCGCCGGCGCTCCTTGAGCTCGAGCTGACCGAGAGCCTGCTCGTGGAGAACGTCGAGCACGCCATGGGCGTGATGGGGAAACTCAAGGCGATCGGTGCGGCGATTTCGATCGACGACTTCGGCACCGGCTATTCCTCGCTCGGCTACCTGAAGCGCTTCCCGATTGACAGCCTGAAGATCGACAAGAGCTTCGTGCGCGACATCGCCACCAGCCCCAAGGACGCGGCGATCGTCAACGCCATCTCTACGCTCGCGCGCTCGCTTGGCATCGGCCTGATCGCCGAGGGGGTCGAAGAACCCTGGCAGGTCGACTATCTGCGCCAGCGCCATTGCACCGAGATGCAGGGCTACCTTTTCAGCCGCCCGCTTCCGCCCGAGTCGCTCGCGCAGGCGCTGGCGCGGCTGTTTCCGATGCCGCCGGCGAGCGCGGCGAGGGCCTCGATCCATTCCGTAGCGTCGTTGAGGCAGCTCACCAGGTAGAACTCGCGTCCGCCGGCAGCGAGGAATGCCCGCCGTGCGGTGATGCCGATTTCCTCCAGAGTCTCGAGGCAGTCGGAAACGAACCCGGGACACACGACATCCACGCGCTGCATGCCTTGCCTTGCAAGACCGATGAGCGTCGGCTCGGTATAGGGCTGCAGCCACTCGGCATACCCGAAGCGCGACTGGAACGTCACGAGATATTCCGTTTTCAGGGTCTCTGAAAGGAGCCGCGCCGTGGTGCGGCATTCCCGCTCGTAGCGCTCCGATCCTCGTTTGGGCAGTCCATGAAAGCTCATCACCAGCTTCGCGCCGTGCCCGTGCCGGCTCCAGTGCCGGCGCACGTTTGCTGCGAGCGCATCAATGTACGCGGCGTGGTCGTGGAAATGCCCGAGCATCGGCACCCCGGGCGGCAGCACATCGGCGACGCTCGCCGTCGTGCTTTCGGAGTATTGAGGATAAAGCGGTAGCACGATCGGGTCTTCAAGCTCGTTCAGCACTTTCCCGATCCGGGGTTCGCCGTAGCGCATCGCATACCGGACCGGAAGGCCAGTTCTTTCCTCCAACAGCCGCGCCTGACGCGCCGTGTACACCGCGAGCGGCGAGCCCTCGGTCATCCAGATCTGAGAATACTTTTCGGCCGAACGTTCGGGTCTCGTCTTCAAAACAATCAGCTTCAATACGGGGAGCCAAAGCCAGCGCGGCAGCTTCACCACGCGCGGGTCCGAAAGAAACTCGGCGAGGTAGGAGCGCACCGCTTGCGGCGTCGGCGCGGCGGGCGTTCCCAGGTTGACGAGGAGAACGCTCTTCAGTGCTGGGACAGCGCGCTCGACAGGAGCTTCGCGGTTACGTCGACGATCGGGATCACGCGGTCGTAGGCCATGCGCGTAGGCCCGATCACGCCTACCGTGCCGACGACCTCGCCGTCCACGCTGTAGGGCTTGATGACCACCGCCACTTCGTCTGGGGCGGCGACGCCTGACTCCCCGCCGATGAAGATCTGCACGCCTTGGCCGCGCAGCGAGTGGTCGAGGATGTGCAGCAGCGAGCTTTTGCGCTCGAAGAGCTCGAGCAGCTGCTTGAGCCGCGTTACGTCTTGCGACAGGTCCTGCACCGTGAGCAGATTGCGCTCGCCCGAGATCACATAGTCGCCGGCCTCGGCGAGCGCGCGGCTGCCGGCGTCGAGCGCGGTCGACATCAGCGTGATCAGATCCTGACGCAGGTCGCGCAGCTCGCCGTGCAGGCGCGCGCGCACGTCCTCGAACGTCTGCCCGGAGTAGTTCTGGTTGATGTAGTTCGCCGCCTCGTGCAGCTCGGCGGCGGTGTAGTCGCGCTCGGTGAAGAGAATGCGGTTCTGTACGTCGCCTTCGGGCGTGACCACGATGAGCAGGATGCGCTTCTCCGAAAGCTTGAGGAACTCGATGTGGCGGAACGTCACCGCGCGCCGCCGCGGCGTCATGACGACGCCGGCGAATTGCGTGAGCTGCGAAAGCAGCTGCGAAGCGGCCTGGATCACGCGCTGGGGATTGTCCGGGTGCAGCTCGTCCTCGAGGCGGTGCAGGGCGTACGACTCGAGCGGCCTGATCACGAGCAGCGTGTCGACGAAGAAGCGGTAGCCGAGCGGCGTCGGCACGCGGCCGGCGGAGGTGTGCGGGCTCGCGATGAAGCCGAGCTCCTCGAGATCGGCCATCACGTTGCGGATCGTTGCAGGCGAGAGATCGAGCCCGGAATACTTCGACAACGTGCGCGAGCCGACCGGCTGGCCCTCGGCGATGTAACGCTCGATCAGCGTTTTCAGAAGAATCTGTGCGCGCTTGTCGAGCATGGAATTCATTGTACACTCGGCGCATGCCTGCGGATTTCCGTCGGATTGCGCTCATCGGCAAGCTGCGCAGCCCGGAAATCGATGCTTCGCTGCGCGATCTGCGCGCGTTCCTCGCGAGGCGCGGCTGCCAGGTTCTTGCGGAAGGCGAAACCGAAGCCGATCTCGCGATCGTCATCGGCGGCGACGGCACGATGCTGTCGGCGGCGCGCGAGCTCGTACGCCGCCGCGTGCCGCTCGTCGGCATCAACCAGGGCCGACTCGGCTTCATGACCGACATCGGCCACCAGGACATGCAACGCGGCGTCGGTGCGATCCTTGACGGCGAGTACTCGATCGA
>DASTPE010000158.1:0-10055 GCA_035762345.1 Burkholderiales bacterium | reverse complement strand
GCAGCGTCTCGAGCTCGCTCTCGGCGATACCCCAGTTCTTCAGGCGGCGCAGAACCGCGTCGGCCATGCGCTGCATCACGGGCTCAGCTGCGCCGGCCTCCTTGATTCCACGCAACGCGATGAGGTACTCCTCTTGGGCCGCGACCAGCTCGGGGCTGTAGACCTCCATGAGCGGCTCGCCGCGCTTTACGGCCTGGCCGGTAGTGTTGACATGCAGCTTTTCGATATAGCCCTCGAAGCGCGGCGTCACCTTGTAGAGCAGCCGCTCGTTCGCCTGGATGGTTCCTACCGCCTGCACGGTGCGGCGAAGCTCGCGCTTTGCCGCGGGCTCGGTGCGCACGCCGAGGAGCTGCACCTTGTCGAGGCTTATCTTGACCGTCCCGGCCTTGGCACGAGGCTCTTCGCCCTCGTACACCGGGACGTAGTCCATCCCCATCGAGTCCTTCTTCGGCACCGGCGAGGTATCGGGCAGCCCCATGGGATTGCGGTAATAGAGCACCTTGCGCTCGCTCTTCGCGGCGCTCGCACCCGCCGGGGCGGCCGCTTGGGTGTGGGTGTTGTTGCCGCGCCCGCCCAGCCAATAGCCCGCGCCGAGCGCCGCAGCGGCGGCGAGCGCCGCTACCACAATTGCCATCGTTCGACTCATAGCAATTTTCCGATCAGAAATTCGATCTCGGCGAGCGCCTTGTTGTACGCGGCGAGGCTCGCGGCATACCCGACCTCTGCATTGAACACCGTCATGCGGCTGTCGAGGAGGCTGAAGAAATCGACGCGGCCCACTCGATAGGCCGCGAGCGAGGCATCGGCAGTGAGCCGCGCTTGCGGCAAGAGCCCCGTCTCGTAGAGACGCACCGATTTCAGCGACTGCTCGGCGGCCGCCACTTGCTGGCGCAGCATGGCGTCGAGCTCGTTCAGCCTCGCCACATACATGGCCGAGGCCTGTTCGCGCATCGATTCGGCCTCGGCGACGCGAGGATCGCGCTTCGACTCGCGCCACATGGGCAGGTTGATCGCTACAGTAAAGCTGATCATGTCCTCGCGGCGCATGTCCGCGGAGTTATCGCGCTGGCCATAGGAGACGCGCACATCGAAATCCGGGTAGTAGTCCTTGCGAGCAAGCGCCACCGCCCTCGTGTTGCGATCCATCATGCGCTGCTGCGCTGCAAGCTGCGGGCGGTTCACCCGCGCCGCTGCACGCAGCTCTTCCAGCTCAAAGGTCGCGTCCCTAGCCTTCGCGGGCGGCGGAGTGATGGCGGCCGGCGCCGCTGCGCGGCCGGCCGCGCGATTGAGCTCCGATTCGAGCATCGGGCGCTCGCGTCCGAGCTTGATCAACTCCTCGCGCATTTTTGACACCTGGGTCTGCGCCTTGAGCACGTCGGCTTGAGTCCCCTGGCCGACGCTGTAGCGCGTCTCGGCGAGCGCGAGGTACTGCTCCAGCACCCGCCGGTTCCCTTCCGCCAGACGCAGCGACTCGTCGACGAAACCCAGATCAAAGTACGCCACCTTCACATCCCGCCGCACGCGGTTGGCGAGCTCCTGCAGGTTCGCTTCGGCGGTGAGCGCTTCGCTCTCCGCGACTTCGCGCCGCAGCGCGCGCTTGCCAGGATACGGCAGCCGCTGCGTGAAGCCGATCATCTTCATCGTCATATCCTCGGTCTTGAAGCTGCGGGACTCGACGGGATAGTTGAGTACGCCCGCCTCCAGCATCGGGTCGTCGAGCGCTCCAGCCGGGGAGATACGGCTGCGCGTGGCGCTCGCCTCGCGGCGCGCCGCCTGCACGTCGGGATTATTTTGCGCCGCGTCGGCGAGCAGCGCCGCGAGCTGCGCGTCGATGGGTTCCTGCGCCGCCGCCGGTAGGGCTGCGGCAAGCACGATTCCGGCTACACAAGACCAAGTTTTCATCCTCGAGCTCCTGATCAATAACTACGAAAGACGCGACTTCACCTGCCCGGCAGCGGGGGACAGCAGATCAGATCAGGAGCGTGCGGAACAGGATGCGGGGTGGAGGGCCGACGGTTGGAGTGGACACGCGCGGCGCAAAGCGCGCGAGCTGCGGCGCATCGTGCCATGCGCGCGCGAGCTGGATGAAGTGAAGCGGCGCCTCCGGGAGCTTCAGTTGATGCTTGTCCAGCGTCTGCTCCCGGCCCTGGCAGTGCGCCAGGCAGAGGTGCGCGTTATCCGGCGCCTCGTGGCAGCCCGCGGTTTCGGCGCCCTGCGTCGCGATCATCTGCGCGCGCGATGCCGAGCTGCTCAGGTTGCACGCCGCCAGCGCAAAAGCCGCTTGGGCGAAGAGCATTGCCGCCAAGGCAGCGATGCGAGCAATCCAAAAGACGCGGCGCGAACGCTTCATGGATGGTCAGCTGGACTGATTATGCACCGCCGCGTTTCAGGACGCCGGGCGGAGCGACTTGCGCGTGTACGCCGGAGACGGCACGGCGCTCGACAAAGGGGCAGCTCCCTGCTTGGCATCCCTCTGATGGTCGTGGGGTCCGGCATAGGGGCTCGACGAGCCGCCACCAGCACTGGCGCAACCCCCGAGGCCTGCGACGAGCGCGACTGCGGCGGAGGCGATCAGTTTAGCTTTCAACATGATGATCTCCTGGGTTGATTGAAACGACCGATGCTGCCCCCAAAAGCATGTCATTGATGCCCCGACCCAATTTGACTTAGGTCAAGCGCGGTGAACGGCCCGGTCGATGATGTCGCGCGGGCCGATGGCCCCTGCGACGCTGCGAGCGCGGCGAATTCAACAGCGACCAAGAGGAAATCGCCGTACGGTTAATGGCCGATACGCCGGTTCTCGTTCTGCCCGGCGTTGCGCGTGCGCACCGCATTTTCCCAGCTCGCCTGGTCGCCTTTCTTCCATTCGGCTGAGCCTGGGGTAGGCGGCGCGTTGTCCCAGGGCCGCGTGTCCGGCTTGCCGCGGTACTTGCCGTCCTTGTACAGCGCCGTCTGCTCGCGTTCGCCGCAACCCGCGATCGGCACTGCGACTATCGCGAGAGTGATTGCCGTCAATGTCCGAGCATTCACGGTCATCTCCTTACTCGGTGAGGTGCGCACCTACTTTTTGCCCGTGCCGCCGCCCATCATGCCTCCGCTTCCCATGCCGCCCATGCCCTGCATCATCATGTGATGCTCGTCCATCATCTGTCCCATGAGCTGGTCCATCAATTTTAGGTGCTCGTCCATCCACTCGCGCATCTGCTCGGGTGTCATGCCGGCGCGCGGCTTTGCCTTCTGCATCTGCGCTGTCATGTCCTGCATCATCTTCATGTGCTCCTGCATGAGTTTCTGGCGCTCCGCGCCGGAAGCGGCTTGCGCCGCGGCGAGCTTCTGCTTTGCTTCCTGGGTGCGCTGGATGAGCTGCTTCTGCGCCTCATCCGGCGCGGCGAGCGCGCCGGTACCCAGGATCGTGAATGCGCAGATGGCTGCGGCTAACAAGGTTTTCATAGAAACTCCTTTCATCGTTGAATGATCGGCCGGGCTACGCCCAGCCGGGGAAAGAAACGCGGCGTCCGCGCCGCGTAGTCGCGGTACTGCTGCCCGAAGCGCGCGATCATGTCCTCCTCCTCCCGCCGTGCCAGATGGCGGTACATAGTGACCAGCACGGGGAACATGGCGAGCGTGAGAATCGTCGGCCACTGCAGCAGAAAACCGAACAGGATGAGGACGAAGCCGACGTATTGCGGATGGCGCATCCGGCGGTAAAGTCCGGTGTTCGCCAGCCTCCCTTCGCGCTGCGCGCGGTAGAGCACGTTCCACGCCGTGGCGAGCATCCAGAAACCGCCGAAGATAAAGACGTTGCTCAGGATGTGGAACGGTCCCCAGTGCGGGTTGGCTTTCCACCCGAAGGCGAGCTCCAGCAGGTGCCCGGCGTCGTGCGACAGCAGGTCGGCGCCTGGAAAGCGTGTTTGGAGCCATCCCGCCATCAGATAAATCGTCAGCGGGAAGCCGTACATTTCTGTGAACAGCGCCACCAGGAAAGCGGAGAAAGCGCCGAACGACCTCCAATCGCGGCTCGTCCTGGGCCGCGAGAAGCTGAACGCGAACAGGATGAAGACGAGCGAGTTGATGATAGCGAGCGACCACAGGCCGTAGGCCGCGTCGGAATAGGTGTCCACTGGGGTCATCTCCTTCAGTCCTTTTTCGGGGTGTCATCGTGACGACCGCCACCTCCGTGGCGGTGAAAGAAGTGCATCAACGGGCAGGCGAGCACCAGCAGGTAGGGCAGGTACTGGAAGGCGTGCGCACGGTGCTCGGTCCACAGGAAAAAACCCGCGACGAGGACGAAGCCCAGGAATATCCAGCGGCTGCGCTGACCGCTACTCCGGGCGCGCACGGCCCAGCCGTCCCAAGATCCAGCCGAGCAGCGCGCCAAGGCCGAAGGCCCACGCGGCGAGCACGATCAGGGCGTAAAAGAATGATCCGAACCTGAACAGCGTGGGCCCGCTCTGCAGCCTGGTGAAATCAAGGCCGTGGAACAGGGCGTTCATGAAGCCCGCCGCCGCCTCCGGCCAGATCCAGAACACGAGCGTGCACAGCGCGTAGCCGACGGCTACGGTGATCGCGAATGCTGCTCCGGTGCGAATGACATTGCTCATGACAAGCTCCTCGAGTTTCGAATCCAGTTCGGGCTTCGACGACGAGCGCGCGAAGCGGCTGCGAAGCGAGCCGCTTCACGAAACGGTCAACGATCGGCTAGAGGAGCAGGCGCGCCGAGCGGGCGTGGTAGGGCAGGCTGCGCGGCGGCGGCGCCGAGCCCACCGACGCCCGCCAGCGCTCGCAAAGAGCCCACTGCTGCCATGTGAGCCGGGGCGGAGCGACCGGGGGAAGCTCCGCAGGCTGCAGAGCCGAGCTCGCGGGAGAGAGCGTTGGCGCCTCGTCGATGGACGCGCAGCAAAGCTCTGCTCCGCCTTGGGGGTCTTGCTGCCCCGCGTACGCTTGCTTCGTGCCGCCGGCTGTCGCGACCCCGACAGGCTCGGCGGCCTCGCAGACAGGCCGCAATGCCAGGATCGCCAGTGCGGTAAATGCAATGGCTGTCAGCCGTCGCCAGATTCGGAACGGAATCATGCAGTGAAAAAGCATGACTCGATGCTGGCCAGCCATGTTGACTCAGATCAAGCGGATCGCTTGCTCAAAGGCGCGCCCGCCGCAGCCGCAAGGCGTTGGTCACGACCGACACCGAGCTCATCGCCATCGCCGCGCCGGCGAGCATCGGCGAGAGCAGCAATCCGAAAAAGGGATAGAGCACGCCGGCCGCGACCGGCACTCCGAGCGCGTTGTAGACGAACGCAAAGAACAGGTTCTGCCTGACGTTGCGCATCGTCGCGCGCGACAGCCGGATCGCCTTCGCGATGCCGCGCAAGTCGCCCTTGACGAGCGTGACCGCGGCGCTCTCGATCGCGACGTCCGTGCCGGTTCCCATGGCGATGCCGACGTGCGCTTGCGCGAGCGCCGGCGCGTCATTGATGCCGTCCCCGGCCATGGCGACGATGCGGCCCCGCGCCTGCAGCGCCTTGACCATCTCCAGCTTCTGCTCGGGCACCACCTCGCCGATCGCTTCTTCGATGCCGAGCTGCCGGCCAACCGCTTGCGCCGTCTTCTTCGAATCGCCGGAAAGCATGACGATGCGTACCCCCTCGGACTTGAGCGCCCTCACGGCCTCGGGCGTCGTCTCCTTGATCGGATCCGCAACTGCGATAGAGGCGGCATAGCGCCCGTCCACGGCCACGAACAGCACCGTCTTGCCCTCGGCGCGCAGCGCGTCCGCCTTTTCGAGCGCCGCCCTCGGCACTCCGACCGCTTCCATGAACGCGCTGTTGCCCGCCGCGACCTGCCGGCCCTTGACCGTGCCCACCACCCCCTTCCCAGTGATGGAAGCGAAGTCCTCGACCGGTGCGAGTGCGATGCCTTTTTGTTCCGCCCCGGCCACGATCGCCTGCGCGAGCGGATGCTCGCTCGCGCGCTCGAGGCTCGCGACCAGGCCGAGCACCGTCGCTGCATCGGTCCGTTGCTCGGCCACAAGATCGACGAGCTGCGGCCGGCCGAGCGTCAAGGTGCCGGTCTTGTCCACGACGAGCGTGTCGACCTCGCGCAGCTTCTCGACCGCCTCGGCGTTGCGGAAAAGAATCCCGTTCAGCGCGCCTTGGCCCATCGCCACCGTGATCGAGATCGGTGTGGCGAGCCCGAGCGCGCAGGGGCAGGCGATGATCAGCACCGCCACCGCGTTGATCAGGGCGTACGTCAGGGCCGGCTGCGGGCCGAAGAAACCCCACACGATCGCAGTGACGATCGCGATGACGATCACCGTCTGGACGAAATAGGCTGCAACGACGTCCGCGAGGCGCTGCACCGGCGCGCGCGTGCGCTGCGACTGCGCCACCATGTGCACGATCTGCGCCAGCAGCGTGTCGGAGCCGACGCGCTCGGCGCGAATCACGAGCGTGCCCTTGCCGTTGATGGTCGCGCCGGTGACGCGGTCGCCGGGCTTCTTTGGTACCGGCAGCGGCTCTCCGGTCACCATCGATTCGTCCACGTTCGACGGGCCTTCGAGGACGATGCCGTCGACCGGCACCTTTTCGCCGGGACGCACGCGCAGGCGATCGCCAACCTGCACCTCGGAGAGCGGAACTTCGGCTTCGCGGCCGTCGGGCTCGATGCGCAGCGCCGTGTTCGGCGCAAGCGCGAGCAATTGCTTGATCGCCTGGCTCGTCTGCCCTAGCGCGCGCAGCTGCATCACTTCGCCGAGCAGTACCAGCGTGACGATCACCGCCGCCGCTTCGAAATACGCGCCGACGCGGCCACCATGCTCGCGGAACTCGTGCGGGAACATTCCGGGAGCGAGGACGGCTACGAGGCTGAACACATAAGCGAGCCCAACGCCCAGACCGATCAGCGTGTACATGTTCGGGCTGCGGTTCGTGAGCGAGAGCCAGAACTTGCGGAAGAAGGGCAGGCCACACCACAGCACGACGGGCGTGCCGAGCACGAGCTCGAGCCACGCCCGCATGTCGGGCGGAATGCCGAACGGTTCCGTCACCCCGAAATTCGGCGCCATGGCGAGCACGAGCAACGGTACCGACAGGATCACGCCGACCCAGAAGCGGCGCGTCATGTCGCGCAGCTCGCTCTTGTCCTCTTCTGCCCCTTCCATCGGCACAAGGGCCATGCCGCACTTCGGGCACGACCCTGGGCCCTCCTGCACGATCTCGGGATGCATCGGGCAGGTGTACTTACCCGCCCGCTTCGGTTTCTTGCCGATGTGCTGGATCGGGATCGCGTGACCCATGGCCGCTTGCGAGGGCTTCCTCGAGAGGTACTTCTCCGGGTCCGCGCTGAAGGCCTGGACGCAATGCTTCGAACAGAAGTGGTAGGTATTGCCTTTGTAGTCGAGGTGGCCGGCTGCCTTCGTCGGCTCCACGGTCATTCCGCAAACGGGATCGATGCTCATCGCGCGAGCTCGTCGAGGATGGGGCATTCCGGCCGCTGGTCCCCATGGCAGTGGCTTGCAAGGTGCTCCAGCGTGCGCACCATGGATTGCAGCTCGGCGATTTTGCGCTCGAGCTCCTCGATGTGGCTGCGCGCGATGCGCTTCACCGCAGCGCTGGAGCGGGCCTTGTTGTGCCACAGACCGAGCAGCTCTCTGATATCGCCGACTCCGAACCCGAGGTTGCGTGCGCGCTTGATAAAGCGCAGCACGTGCACGTCGTTCTCCGAGTACGAGCGATAGTTGGACGCCGTGCGCCGCGGCTGCGGGATGATCCCGGTCTCCTCGTAGTGGCGGATCATCTTGGCGGTTACGCCCGAAGCCGCCGATGCCTGTCCGATGTTCACGGGCTCCAGTTTGAACCTTCCCATGGTGGGAAGGTCAAGCCCTAGACCACGGCAGGCCGGTCCGGTAGCTCGTTGCGGTCCATGGCGCGGCGGGGACAATGGCGCGCCACGAGGCGCGAGACGGCCTGAACGCCATCCACCAAGGCCTGCTGGAATTCGCCGCGGCGCAGCGCCTGCTCCATGCTCTTGCAGATCGCTTCCCACTCGACGGCAGTGACAACATTCAGTCCGCGGTCGGCGACGATTTCGATGTCACGGTCGGCAAGCAGCAGGTAGATGAGCACGCCGTTCCTCGCCTCAGTGTCCCAGAGCCGCAGAAGCGAAAAAACCTCGAGCGCGCGCTCGCGCGCAGACTCGCCGGCGAGAAGCGCCGAGGTATGGAGCGCCGGCTCGACGGCGAAACGCACCTCACCGCTGTGCTCGCGCTCGCTTTTCGCTATGGCCTGCTCGATTGCCGCCATGGCGGACGCCGGAAAGGCGCGGCTGACCGCGCCGGGGAGGACAAGCAGGTGCCGTGAGATGCGCCGCAGATCCATTACCACCTCCCGGATGCACCGCCACCGCCGAAGGAACCCCCGCCGCCCCTGAAGCCTCCCCCTCCTCCACCCCACCCGCCTCCGCCGCGCGGAAATCCAACACCGCCTCCAGGGAAACCACCGTAGTAGCGGCGACCGCCGCCTCCACCGAGCGTGAAGATAAAGGCAAACAAGGCCGCAACGATGGCAATTAGGACCGCGCCCGCAATCATCCAGGCAAGGAAGCCGACCACGGCGCCGGTCGCGGCGGCACCGAGAAACCTGCCGAGCAGCGCGCGGAGGATCGCGCCGCCGACAAGCGCCACGATCAGCAGCACCGGAAGGAGTTGCAGCAACCCACCCTCGTCCGCGGGCGCCCTCGTCGAGGGCTCTGGCAAGGGCTCGCCGTCGATCAGCCGCATCATGCGGTCCAGTGCCGCATTAACACCGCCGTAGAAGTCGCCTTCGCGAAAGCGCGGCACGATGATCTCGCGGATGATCCGGCTCGCAGTTGCGTCGTTCAGCACGCCCTCGAGACCGTAGCCAACCTCGATGCGCACCGCGCGGTCATTCTTCGCCACGACGAGGATCGCGCCGTCGTCCACCTTCTTCCTGCCGATCTTCCACTGCTCGCCTACACGCAGCGCGTACTGCTCGATCGGCTCGGGGGCGGTCGTGGGCACAATGAGGACCGCGAGCTGAGTGCCCTTGCGCGCCTCGAATTCCTGCAGCATGCGCTCGAGCCCCGCCTGCTGCTCGCGCGTAAGCGTGCCGGTAAGGTCCGAGACTCTCGCGGTGAGCGGCGGAACCGCGACCTGGGCCCACGCCGCTGCGGCAATGAAGAAAAGACCCGCCGCGCGAATCATTTATTTCTTCTGACCGAAGTCCACCTTGGGCGCGGTCGAGATGGCGCGCTCGTTGTCTACGGTGAAGTTGGGCTTTGTCTTGAAGCCGAACAGCATCGCGGTCAGGTTGGACGGAAACGAGCGCACCGTGACGTTGTAGTCCTGCACAGACTTGATGTAGCGATTGCGCGCCACGGCGATGCGGTTCTCGGTACCCTCGAGCTGCGCCTGCAGGTCGCGGAAGTTCGCGACGGACTTGAGCTGCGGGTAGTTCTCGGCGACGACCAGAAGGCGGGAGAGAGCGCTCGTCAGCTCGCCTTGCGCCTGCTGGAACTTGGCGAACGCCTCCGGGTTCTCGACGAGCTCCGGCGTCGCTTGAATGCTGCCAACGCGGGATCGCGCCTCGGTCACCTGCGTGAAGACCTCGCGTTCCTGGGTCGCGAAGGCTTTGACCGTCTCGACGAGGTTCGGCACCAAATCGGCCCTGCGTTGGTACTGGTTGAGGACTTCGGACCACGCTGACTTGATCTGCTCGTCGGTCGATTGCAACGTGTTATATCCGCAGCCCGATACCGAGAGCGCCAGGCCGAGAAGCAGGATTCTCCATACTTGAGTCATGAATGCTCCTTGATCAAGAACACTATCGCCGCGTGCCCAGCCGCTCCACCATCGCCATCACGGCGCGGATTTGCGGCGCCTCTTTCGTCGCGTACGCCTCGCCGGTGTAACCCCACCAATCCCAGCACCCGCGCGGGTTGTACGTCCACCACCAGTAACGCGCCAGCGCTTGCGGATAGAGCACGATCAGGCGGTTCGTGTCCGCCCACCGGTTATAGCCGGCCTCGCGCACGAAACGCTCACC
>DASTPE010000157.1:0-13832 GCA_035762345.1 Burkholderiales bacterium | reverse complement strand
CGCGGCCGAGCTCGAAGAGCTCGCGAAGGCGATCGAGGAAGCCGGCATGCCCGAGGACGTGCACAAGCACGCCGTCAAGGAGCTCAAGCGCCTGCAGCGCATGGGCGAGGGCAGCGCCGAGGGCTCGATGCTGCGCACCTATCTCGAGTGGCTGGCGGAGCTTCCGTGGAAGATTTCCGACACCAAGGAAATCGATATTGCCGAAGCGAGGAAGGTGCTCGACGAGGACCACTTCGGCCTCGACAAGATCAAGCGCCGCATCCTCGAGCACCTCGCGGTGAAGAAGCTCAACCCCGAGGGCAAGAGCCCGATCTTGTGCTTCGTCGGCCCGCCGGGCGTGGGCAAGACCTCGCTTGGCCAGTCGATCGCGCGCGCCACGGGGCGCAAGTTCCAGCGCGTGGCGCTCGGCGGCGTGCACGACGAAGCCGAGATCCGCGGTCACCGGCGCACCTACATCGGTGCGCTGCCCGGCAACGTGATCCAGGCGATCCGCCGCGCCGAGTCGCGCACCTGCGTGCTGATGTTCGACGAGATCGACAAGATCGGCATGGGCGGCTTTCACGGCGACCCGTCGAGCGCGCTGCTCGAGGTGCTCGACCCCGAGCAGAACTCGCACTTCCGCGACAACTACCTGGGCGTGGACTTCGACCTCTCGAAGGTCATGTTCATCACCACCGCGAACGTACTCGACACGATCCCGGGGCCGCTGCGCGACCGCATGGAGATCATCCAGCTCCCCGGCTACACCGAGGAAGAGAAGCTCGAGATCGCCAAGCGCTACCTGGTCAAGCGGCAGCTCGAGGCCAACGGGCTTGATTCTTCAAAAGCCGAAATTACTGAAGAAGTCCTGAAAGCCATCATCCGGGACTACACGCGCGAGGCAGGCGTGCGCAACCTCGAGCGCGAGATCGGCGCGGTGCTGAGGAATGCGGCGATGCGGATCGCGGAAGGCAAGAAAGAAAAAGTCACCATCGAAAAGGCGGACCTGCATGCGATCCTCGGTCCGCGGCGCTTCGAGAGCGAGATCGCCGAGCGCACCTCGGTGCCGGGCGTGGCGACCGGCCTCGCCTGGACCCCGGTCGGCGGCGACATCCTGTTCATCGAGGCCTCGCGCACTCCGGGCACGGGGAAGCTGATCCTCACCGGCCAGCTCGGCGACGTGATGAAGGAGTCGGCGCAGGCGGCGCTGACGCTTGCGAAGACGCACATCCGCGAGTCGCTGGAAAAGGTCGACATCCACGTCCACGTGCCGGCGGGCGCGACACCCAAGGACGGGCCGAGCGCGGGCGTCGCCATGTTCCTGAGCCTGATTTCTCTATTGAGTGGAAAACCCGTACGAGCGGATGTCGCCATGACGGGCGAGATCTCGCTGCGCGGCCTCGTGCTGCCGATCGGAGGCGTGAAGGAGAAGACCCTCGCCGCGCTGCGCGCGGGGATCAAAACCGTGATGCTGCCCAAGCGCAACGAGAAGGACCTGGAAGACGTGCCGGCCGAAGCGCGCGCGAAGCTCGAGTTCGTGTTCCTCGAAAGGGTCGAGGACGCGATCCGCACCGCGATCGGCGAGCTGCCCGCGCCGGGCGAGCGCAAAGCCGCCTAAGAAGGCTTTACTTTTCTTTCTTTGCGGGGGCGAGACGGTCGATCAGCCGGACGAGCTCGCGCTTGCGCGATTCGCGCCGGGAAAAAAGCCACTTGCCGGCTTCGTGGATCCACTGCGGAGGGTGCTTGAACGCCGGTTCGTCGGGAAGCTTCGGGCCTGAGCGGATCGGCAGCATGGGCTGGGGAAAAGAAGTCTATGCCACCCGAAAGGCGAAGTAAACGAAGTAAAATCCTCTCTGAAATCAGAAGCCTTAACGCATGATCCGCGCGGCTTTAGCCCTTCTCGCCTTGCTTGCCGGCTGCACCACCAGCCCGCTCACCGGCCGCAGTCAGTTCCTCGTCGTCTCGGATTCGCAAGCGGTGTCGGAGTCTGCCGCGGCCTATTCGCAGATGATGGCCGACCTCGGCAAGAAGAAGAAGATCGAGGCCGGCACGCCGCGCGCGCAAAAAGTCAAGGAGATCACCGATAAGCTCGTGAAGGAGGCCGTGCGGGTGCGGCCCGACTCGGCGAAATGGTCCTGGGAAGTGCAGGTGATCGATGACCCGAAGACGGTGAACGCGTTCTGCATGGCGGGCGGCAAGATGGCGATCTACACCGGCATGTGGGACCAGCTCAAGGCGACCGACGACGAGATCGCGCAGGTGATGGGCCACGAGATCGCGCACGCGCTCGCCGACCACACGCGCGAGCGCATGTCGATCGCGATGACCACGGCGGTGGCGACCACCGCCGCGGCGATCGTGGTCGGGTCGAGCGACGCGGGTCCCGGCGCCGGCCTCGCGCTCACCGGGGCGCAGCTCGCCTCGGTGCTCGCGATCCAGCTGCCCAACAGCCGCCAGGGCGAATCCGAGGCCGACCAGATTGGCATCGAGCTCGCCGCGCGCGCGGGCTACGACCCGAAAGCCGCGGTCACGCTGTGGGAGAAAATGGGCAAGCTCGGCGGCGGCAAGGGCACGCCCGAATTCCTCTCGACGCACCCCTCGCCGGAGAACCGCGCCACGCGGCTCGCCGAGCTGGGCGCGCAGGTAGATCCGCTCTACCAGGCGGCCAAGGCGGGCAAGCCCACCGAAGCGCCCAAGCTCATCACGTTTCCGCGCAAGTGATCCGGCCCGCGTGGCGCCGCGCTCTTCCCCTCTGGGGTGTGGCGCTGCTCTTGTCGGGCTGCGCCGCGGTTCGGAACTACGACGCCGAGCTCTACGTCGCGCTCGAGCGCGCCTCCACCGGTTCGGTCGACGACGCGATCCGGCTCCTCGAGTCGAATAACCGCCAGCGCGACAAAGATCTCCTCTACTACCTCGAGCTCGGCATGCTCGAGCGGCTGGGCGGCCGCTACGAGCAGAGCCAGAAAGCGTGGAAGAGCGCAGCCGCGCGCATCGAGGTCGAGAACGCGGGCGGACTCGCGGAGGCATCTGCGTTCGTGCGCGGCGTCTCGAGCTATGTCGTCAACGACAAGGTGCGCGCGTACCCCGGCCAGGACTACGAGAAGGTGATGCTCCTCACCTACATGGCGCTCAACCACCTTGCCATGGGCGACTTCGACGGCGCCCGCGTCGCGATCAAGCAGGCGCACGAGCTCGAGGCGCAGATCGCCGAGCTGCGGGCGAAGCAGTACGCGGAGGTCGAGGAGTCGGCGCGCAAGCGCGGCGCGCGCACGAGCTTCAAGGAGCTGAACGGCTACCCGATCGAAACCATCGACACGCCGGAGGTCAACGCGCTGCGCAACGGCTACCAGAGCGCGCTCTCGCACTACCTCGCCGGGTTCATCTACGAGGCGCTCGGCGAGCCGAGCCTCGCCGCGCCGGGGTACCGGCTCGCGAACGAGCTGCAGCCCGGCCAGCCGCTCCTGGAGGAGGCGCTCGCCGGGCTCGACGAGCGCGTCGCCGGCGGGCCCGGCGATGGAATGACCGACGTCCTGATCATCCTCGGCACCGGATCGGCGCCGGCGATCCAGTCGCGCCAGTTCATGCTGCCCGTGGTGATCGAGAACCGCGTCGTGCTGCTCGCGAACGCGTTCCCCGTGATGAGCCCGACCTCGTGGACACCGCTGCCGACCGAAGTGACGCTCGACCGCCAGAGCTTGCCGGCGGCGCGCATCACGAGCATCGACCTCATGGCGCGCCGCCGTCTGATGGACGACATGCCGGCCATCATGCTGCGCGCCACGATCCGCTCGACCCTAACCGCCACGCTCCAGTACCAGGCGCAGCGCGCATCCGACCGCGAGCACAACCTCGCCATGGCGCTTGCCGCCGGCATCGCCACGGCGGGCTCGGTCGTGTTCGCGTCGGCCGATGATCGCACCTGGCGCGCGCTGCCTTCGGATGTTTCGATCGCCAGAGTGCGCGTGCCGCGCGGTGTGCACACGATCACACTGAGCACGCCGGAAGGGCCGCGCAACTCCAGCCTGAGCCTGTCGGGACGCTACGCGGTGGTAGACTTGCGGCTGCTGCGCCACCAGCTATTCGTAAGCGCTCCCAAAAGGACGCACAGCCCGTTGAAATAGGGAGGCCAGGAATGAAACCCACACTCGTAATTGCCGCGATGGCCGCAGGCGCCCTCGTGGCCGGCTGCGCGGCAAAGAAGGGCTTCGAGAAGCCCGGCTTCGCGTTCGGCTGCCCGATCGGCGAATCCAAGGTGAGCTCGATGGACGACCTGGTGAGGACCAAGGTCGTAAGCGAGGGCCGGCGCACCACGATCCAGGCGACCGAGATGCGTTGCTCGCAGACGGGCGAGCTCCTGAGGATCGACACCAACCTCAACAACGACAGCAAGAGCGTGAAGCGCATCGCGTACAAGTTTCGCTGGATCGACCGCGAAGGCATGCGCGCCTGGGAAGAGGAGCCGTGGAAGCCGCTCATGCTCTACGAGAACTCCAACTTCGTCATCAACACCATCTCGCCGACCAACAAGGCGGTGGATTTCCGCCTCGTTTTGAGGAGCGAGGAATGAAGTCCCGGATCGTGGCCGCGCTCGCCGCCCTCGCGCTCGCCGGCGGCTGCGCGCAGGAAAAGACGCGCTACGGAGATGCGCGCGGGGTCGAGACCGTCACCAACCAGTTCGGCTCGACCGACCTGCAGATGATGGCCGAGTCGATGGCGCGCTCGATGCTCCAGGCGCCGGTAATCGCGAGCTCGAACCTGCCGGTCGTCACCGTGCAGGAAGTGAGGAACAAGACGAGCGAGTACATCGACACGCGGGCGATCACCGACAGCATCCGCGCCGAGCTGCAGAAGGGCGGGCGGGTACGCTTCGCGGTCGACCAGGCCGGCATGAACCCGCAGGTCGACGAGCTCAAGCGCCAGCAGAGCGGCCTGTATGCCAAGGAGAGCGCCGCCGAGATGGGCCAGATGGTCGGCGCGCAGTACCGGCTCGAAGGCAACATCGTCTCGATCGTCAAGCAGGTGGAGGACACGAAGGATGTCTACTACAAGCTGAACCTGCAGCTTTGGAACATCCGCAACGGGCTGCTGGAATGGTCCGACGAGAAAGAGATCCGCAAGACCACCACGAGAGGCTGATTTTCATGAAACGCAAGTACGGAGCCGCGCTCGCGCGCGAGACGCTCGCCGAGCAGAGGATGCGCGAGCGCGCCGCCGAAATGCACGACAACAGCCGCAACTTCGGCTCGCAGTGCAAAATGGGCTCGCCCACGCGCGGCAAGCGCCGCGGGCGCGCCTTCAAGCAGGCTTACCGCAAGTAGAACAACCGGGTCAGACCCCGGAAAAAAAGAGGGTCAGACCCCGACGAATCGGAATCCGACCCCTGGAAAACCCCCTGGCGTTACCTATTTTTCCAGCCGGAAGAAGTTCCGGTTGAACCAGCCGACCAGGGCTTCGGTGTCCTGGCTCGACTGCTTGCCGAAGTGCCGCTCGACTTCCTTCCGCAGGTGTGAGATCGACTTGATGCGCCGCCCCGGCCGCATGTCTCCGCTCGCAAAGGCGCTGGGAGCCATGTTGAGCAAGGCCATCAGGTGCGGTGCGTTGCGCGTCATGTGTGCAGCCTAACGCCGCGCGCTGGCCGCGGATGGCCCGCTTCAATCTTTGACAGACGCCGGGCGTGACCGAATAGAAACAATCGGCGACAAAGCGGCAATAAGACGGATACCGCCGCGGGGCAGCATTGCGATCCTTTGTAAGGAGGGCTTTCCGCAATGCTGCTCGAATGGGTCGACTACTATTCGCTGCTCTTTCTCGCGCCGTTCCTCGCGCTCGAATTCTTCTGGCGTGCGCGCCGCTACGACGCGCCGCGCGGCTGGCGCTGGCGCGCCGCCGCCGTCTCACTTGCCGTGTTCGGGGTCTCGCTCGCAGTGGGGCGCGCGTGGGGCTCGGTGCTCCCCTCGTGGAGCCTGGCGGACGGCGCCGCGCTCGGCACCTGGGGCGGGGCGCTCGCCGGGATCCTGGTCTACGAGCTCCTGCACTACTGGTACCACCGCTTTGCGCACGAGTGGAACTGGCTCTGGCGCCTCGGCCACCAGATGCACCACAGCGCGGAAAGCATCGACGCGTTCGGCGCGTACTACCTGCATCCGCTGGATGCCGCCCTCTTCACGACCTGGGCGGTGATCGCGTTTTACCCGCTGCTCGGGCTAACCCCCGAGGCCGGGGCCATCGCGGGCGCCTTCCTCGCCTTCAATGCCGCGTTCCAGCATGCCAACATTCGCACGCCGCACTGGCTCGGCTACCTCGTGCAGCGGCCCGAGAGCCACGGCATCCACCATGGCCGGGGCATCCACCGCTGGAACTATTCCGACTTGCCCCTCTGGGACATGGTTTTCGGCACCTTCCGCAATCCCCGCGCTTCCGCCCCGCGCGAAGCGGGGTTCTATAGCGGCGCCTCGGCCAAGGTCGGATCCATGCTCGCCTTCCGCGACGTGGCCTGATTCAGCCGTCCGTCGGCACTTCCTTCAGGTTCCTGAGCCAGGCTTCGGCGCTGGCATCGGAGGGAGCACGCCAGTCCCCGCGAGGCGAGAGCGAGCCGCCCGAGCCGACCTTGGGTGCGTTCGGAATCGCGCTGCGCTTGAACTGGTTCTGGAAAAAGCGCTTGAGGAACACGCCCAGCCACTTGCGGATCGCCGGTAGCTTGTACTTGCCGCGCCAGGCGTGCCAGGCGAGGAAGGCCACTTTCGTCGGCGAGTAGCCGAAGCGCAGGATGTAGTACAGGTGGAAATCCTGCAGCTCGTAAGGCCCGACGCTCGTCTCGCTCGATTGGCGCCCCGGGACGAGCTCGGGGCTGATCTCGGTCTCGAGCACGCGGCGCAGCGCCCGCTTCACATCGGCGCCGAACTCGCCGGACTCGGCCACCCAGCCGATCAGGAACTGGATCAGCGTCTTCGGCACGCTAGCGTTCACGTTGTAGTGCGACATGTGGTCGCCCACGCCGTAGGTCGCCCAGCCGAGCGCGAGCTCGGAGAGGTCGCCCGTGCCGACCACCATGCCACCGTGGCGATTGGCGAGCCGGAAGAGATGGCTCGTGCGCTCGCCGGCCTGCACGTTCTCGAAGGTGACGTCGTACACCTTCTTGCCCTTGGCGTACGGATGCCCGATGTCCTTCAGCATCTGCAGGCACGAGGGCCGGATGTCGATCTCCTCGGCGGTGGCGCCGATCGCGCGCATGAGCTGCCACGCTTGACTGCGGGTGCGCGTGGAGGTCGCGAACCCCGGCATGGTGTAGGCGAGGACGTTGGTGCGCGGGAGCCTGAGCTCCTCCATCGCGCGCGCGCACACGATCAACGCCTGGGTCGAGTCGAGCCCGCCTGAGACCCCGATCACGAGGCGCTTCGTGCCGGTAGCGCGCATGCGCGTGACCAGCCCCTGGACCTGGATGCGGTACACCTCCTCGCAGCGCGCATCGCGCGTGCGCGGGTCGCTCGGCACGTAGGGCAGCCTTTCGATGTTTCTTTCCAGGAGAAGCTTTCCGCGCGGAGCCGGTACTTCGACCTCGACGTTCCTGAACACCCGATCGGCGTGACGAAGCGCCGCGGCGCCGAAAGTGTTCTGGCGCATGCGGTCGGCAGCGAGGCGCTCGAGGTCGAGGTCGGCGAGCGCGAGCTGCGGCGCATCGGCGAAGCGCCGGGACTCGCCGACGAGCGTGCCGTTCTCGTAGATGAGCGCGTGGCCGTCCCAGGCGAGGTCGGTGGTCGACTCCCCGAGGCCGGCGGCGCTGTAGAGGTAGGCGGCGAGGCAGCGCGCCGACTGGTTGCCGACGAGCTGGTGGCGGTAGCCTTCCTTGCCGATCACCACGTTCGAGGCGGAGAGATTCGCGATCACCGTGGCGCCGGCAAGTGCCGCGAACGAGGACGGCGGAGTGGGGACCCACAGGTCCTCGCAGATCTCCACATGCAGCACAAAACCTCTCAATTCGGAAAAACGAAACAGCAGATCGCTCCCGAACGGCGCGGTCTGCCCGGCTAGCACAATCGAATTCTGTCGCGCGGTGTCGCCGGGAGTGAACTGCCGGGCCTCGTAAAACTCGCGGTAGTTCGGCAGGTAAGTCTTCGGCACCACGCCCGCGAGTCGTCCCTGGCACACGAGCGCCGCGCAGTTGTAGAGCAGCCCGTCCAGCGCGACCGGCAGACCTACGAACGCGGCCAGAGGCAAATTCCGGGTAGAGGCTAGAAGTTTCTGCAGGGATTCTTCCGCAGCCTCGACCAGCGCTTGCTGGTGGAAGAGATCGTCGCAGGTGTAGGCGGAAAGCCCGAGCTCCGGGAATACCGCGAGCACGGCTTTCTCTCGCGCCGCCTCGCGCATGAGCTCGAGCGTAGCTTCGAGGTTGTACTGCGGATCGCCCACGCGGACGACCGGCGTCGCGACCGCCACGCGGGCGAAACCGTGGCGATACAGGTTGAAAAAGTCCCTCACCAAAGCATTTTACGCCCACCTGTGTTATGGTGTACTAAGCCATATATGCTGCTCCTGCGGGAGAAGGTCGTCACGAACGAGGGAATGCTCGAGATCGAGCTGCACGACGACCTGCGCTACCGCCTGAGCTGGAGAGGGATCGTGTACGACCCTAAGCGTCGGTACGACTTCAGGTCGGTCGAGCAGCTGCGCTACGACTTCGAGCGCGATGTCGAGAAAGCTTGACATCCGCGTCGGCGCCGCCGCCGACGCGCTCGATCGCTTCGAGGCGGCTTGGAACCGCGTGCGCGAAGGCCGCGCCATGAGGCCGCTCGAAGTGCTCAGCTTCGAGGATTTGCCGCTCCTGACGAAGAGCCTTTCGCCGGCCCGCTGGGCGCTCCTCAGAAGCCTGAGGGCGAATGGGCCTTGCTCGATCTACGAGCTGGCGAAGCGCCTCGCGCGCGACTACAAGAACGTCCATACCGACGTGACGCAGTTGGCGGAGATGGGGCTCATCGAGCGGCGCGCCGACGGGCTCGTCGCGGTAACGTGGGATTTGTTACACGCGGAGCTGGAACTTTAGTCCGGTAGCAGGAATCTTCGCTACGTCATCGTCGTCAAACAGGCGGAGTATCGTTGTCGCATGAACCCCCGCGACCTTTCGGCTACCAGCGCGCTCAACCTCGAGCCGTACTGGATGCCGTTCACGGACAACCGGCGCTTCAAGGCGAAGCCGAAGCTCGTGACCGCGGCGAAGGACATGCACTTCACCACCTCGGAGGGGCGGCAGATCCTCGACGGCCTGGCCACTCTCTGGTGTGTGAACGCGGGCCACGCGCGCCCGCGCATCGTGCAAGCGATCCGCAGGCAGGCGGGAGAGCTCGACTTCGCGGCTTCGTTCTCGCTCGGCCACCCGGCGGCGTTCCGCCTCGCCGAGCGCATCGCCGCGCTCGCGCCGAAAGGCATGGCCCACGTGTTCTTCACCAACTCCGGGTCGGAGGCAATCGACACCGCGATGAAGATCGCAGTGGGGTACCACCGCCTGCGCGGCCAAGGCACGCGCACGCGCTTCGTCGGCCGCGAGCGCTCCTACCATGGCGTGAACCTCGCGGGCATCTCGCTCGGCGGCGTGCCCGCCAACCGCAAGGCTTATAGCGGCGTGCTGCTACCCGGGGTCGATCACCTGCGCCACACGCACCTTCCGGAAAACGCTTTCTCGCGCGGGCAGCCGGTTCGCGGCGCAGAGCTCGCCGACGAGCTGGAGCGCATCGTCGCGCTCCACGACGCCTCGAACATCGCGGCGCTGGTGGTGGACCCGATTGCCGCCTCGGGCGGCGTGCTTCTGCCGCCGCGGGGCTACCTCGAGCGGCTGCGCGAGATCTGCACCCGCCACGGCATCCTCCTCGTGTTCGACGAGGTCATCACGGGCTGGGGCCGGCTTGGCACAGCGTTCGCCGCGCAGTATTTCGGCGTCGAGCCCGATCTCATCACCTTCGCGAAGGGCGTCACCTCAGGCGCGGTGCCGCTCGGCGGCGTGATCGTCAGGGACTCGGTCTACGAGACCTTCACCGGCGCGCAAGGGCCCGGGATCGAGTTCTTCCACGGCTATACCTACTCCGGGCATCCGCTCGCCTGCGCGGCGGGGATCGCCGCGCTGGACACCTACGCGGAGGAAGCGCTTTTCCAAAGGGCCGCCAGCCTCGGGAAGGACTTCGAGCAGGGTATCCACTCGCTCAGGGGGCTGCCGAACGTGGTGGACTGTCGCAACCTCGGGCTGATCGGCGCGGTCGAGCTCGCGCCGCGCCCTGGGGCCACCTACGGCACGCGCGCCTTCGAGGCGTTCGAGAAATGCTGGGACAAGGGCGTGTTCGTACGCCCAGTGGGCGAGGCGCTCGCCTTCTGCCCGCCGCTGATCGCGGAGAAGAAGCATCTCGACCTGATGTTCGGGGTCGTGGGCGAGATAGTGAAAGAAGTCGCCTGACAGGAAACCGCTGATCTAGCGGTTCGCTCGCTCGAGCACCACGTTGACGAGCACATTGACCGCGGGCACGGTGCGCTCGAGGTCGGCGTGTTCCTTATTGTTGTGCGTGATGCCGTCCTTGCACGGTGAAAAGATCATTGCGGTGGGCGCGACGCGCGCCACGTGATAGGCGTCGTGCCCGGCCTGCGAGGGCAGGTCGAGCGACTGAAGGCCGAGCCGCCTTGCGCTATTGCGCACAAGCGCGATGCATTCCGGGTCGAAAAGCTCGGCGTTCCACGTCCATTGGTCGACGATCCTCGTCTCGACGTTGGCGCGCCGCGCGCATTCGGCCATTGCCGCCTTGAAATCATTGAACATGCGCGCGGCGGCATGCGGGTTCTCGTGCCGCAGGTCGCCGGTGAACTGCGCCCAATCCGAAAGGATGCCGGGCTTGTTCGGCCAGGCGACGATACGCGCCGCCGTCCCCTTGCCCTGGGTGGCATGGTATTTCCAGCCGATGTCGTGCGCGGCGACGGCGAGCATGGCGGCACCGACGAGCGCGTTCCTGCGCTTGTCCATCGGCCACGGGCCGGTGTGCGCCGTCTCGCCGGTCACTTCCACGATGAAGCCGTGCGCGGTGTAGCCATGGGTGACGACGCCGACGTCGATGCCCTTCGCGTCGAGGAGCGGGCCCTGCTCGATATGCAGCTCGAAGTACGAATCGAGCTTGCGCCCGCCGACCGGCGCCGCGCCGGCGTAGCCGATGCGCTCGAGCTCGTCGCCGAAGCGCTTGCCGTCGTCATCGCGCCGGTCGAGCACCCAATCGACCGGGTACACACCGGCGAACGCGCCCGCGGCGATCATGGGCGGCGAGAAGCGCGCGCCTTCCTCGTTGCTCCAGTCGACCACTTCGATGGAGCGCCGCGTCTGCAGGTTGCTCTCATTCAAGGTTCTTATGACTTCCAAGCCTGCGAGCACGCCGACGATACCGTCGTAGCGACCGCCGTTCACCTGGGTGTCGAGGTGGCTGCCGATGGCAACCGGAGGAAGGGAGTCGTCCGTGCCCTTGCGCCGGGCAAAGATGCTGCCCACCCGGTCGACGCTGACTGTACAGCCCGCCTCGCGGCACCAGGCGACGAACTGGTCGCGCATCTCGCGGTCGGCATCCGACAGCGCCACGCGGGCAAGGCCGCCGGGCCGGCCGACGCCGATCTCTGCCGAGCGCTCGACCGTGCTCCAGTATCGCCGCGCATTGACTTCTAGATCCATCCCGCTTTCCGGAAGCGCGTGAAGAGGAAGACGTCGATCGCGACCATCATCCCGATCGCGACCGGGTAGCCGAGCTCCCAGGCGAGCTCGGGCATGTGCCTGAAGTTCATGCCGTAGATGCCGGCGATCATCGTCGGCACCGCGACGAGCGCGGCGTAGGCCGCGAGGCGCCGCGTGATCTCGCCCTGCCCGGTTGCCACCATGGCGAGCGCGACCTGGATCGCGGTGTTCACGGTTTCGCGCGCCGCGTCGATCGACTGGTTGATGCGCACGAGATGGTCGTAGACGTCGCGGAAGTATTCGCCGAGCCCGCTGCACACGCTCGGCACGCGGCCGCCGTAGAGCTTGCCCGCGTTCTCCTGCAGCGGCGCGGTGGCGTGCTTCATGGTAGTGAGCTTCTGCTTCACGTAGTACAGCGACTCGATGTTCTCGCGGGGCGAGGCCCCCGGGGTGAAGAGCCGCCCCTCGAGCTTCTCCAGCTCCATCTCGACCGCGTCGAGCACGGGGAAATAGCGGTCGACGATCGCGTCCATCAGCGCGTAGAGCACGTAGCCCGAGCCGTGCTTCAGGAGCTCGGGCTCGCGCTCCGCGCGCGCGCGCACGTCCTGGAAGCCGCGCTCGGTGCGGTGGCGCACCGAGAGCACGTAATTCGGGCCGGCGAACACATGGATCTCGCCCGCGCGCAGGTCCTCGCCCTCGACCTCGATCGTGTTCATCACCACGAACAACGAATTGCCGTATTCCTCGATCTTGGGCCGCTGGTGGCCGTGGCGTGCATCCTCGACCGCGAGCGCGTGCAGGTCGAATTCCGCCTGCATCTCGGCGAGCTCGGCCTCGGTGGTTTCGCGCAGCGCCACCCACACGAAGCACCCCGGGCGCGCGAGGTAGTTGCTGATCTCGTGCTTCTCGATGTCGGCGAACTTGCGGCCGTTCTGGTAAACAACGCAGTTGACCAGCATGGGACGGCATAATACGACCCTTATGCCTGAAATCAGCCGCCGGGCCTCGAGCCTCGGAACCGAAAACGCGTTCGTCGTCCTCGCCGAAGTAAATGCGCTCGCGCGCCAGGGCAAGGACATCGTCAGCTTCTGCATCGGCCAGCCCGATTTTCCGGCGCCCGACAACGTGCAGGAGGCTGCGATCCGCGCCATCCGGGGCGGAAAGCACGGCTATACGCCGTCGGCCGGCATCGATGAATTGAGGTCCGGTGCGGCCCAATACATGGCGAGAGTGCGCGGCGGGCTGCCGATCCGCGCCGAGGACGTGGTCGTCGGCGCCGGCGCCAAGCCCTTCATCGCCTACGCCATCCTCTCCACCACCGACTACGGTGCGGGCGACGAGGTGATCTACCCCAACCCGGGTTTCCCGATCTACGAGTCGCAGATCGCCGCGAACGGCGCGAAGCCGGTGCCGATCCACCTGCACGAGGGGCGGAACTTCTCCTTCGATCCTCGAGAGCTGGAAAAACTCCTAAACAGCAAAACCCGGCTTCTGATCCTCAACTACCCGCACAACCCGACCGGGGGCTGCCTGAAGCGCGCGGAGCTCGAGCAGATCGCGGGCATCCTGAGGAGGCACCCGCAGGTCTGGGTGTACGCGGACGAGATCTATTCGCGCCTGGTGTTCGACGGCGAATTCTTCTCCATCGCGCAGCTGCCCGGGATGTACGAGCGCACCATCATCTCCGACGGCGCCTCGAAGACCTGGGCGATGACCGGGTGGCGCATTGGCTTCACTTCCAACCCGGCGCTCGCGCCGGTATTCACGCGCTGGATCACCAACACCGAGTCGTGCGCCTCGCAGATCAGCCAGTGGGCGGCGCTCGAGGCGATCACCGGGCCGCAACACGCCGCTGCCTCGATGAGAACGTCTTTTCTGGAGAGAAGAGGCCTCATCGTCGGCCTGCTGAACGAGGTGCCCGGCGTGAAGTGCCAGGTACCCGGCGGCGCTTTCTATGTCTGGCCGAATATCACCGAAGCCTGCCGCCGGATCGGCGCGGCCGACTCCGAAGATTTCAGGAAGCGGCTGCTGCACGAGGCGGGAGTCGCGGTGCTCGCCGACATCCACTTCGGCGTGCGCGTGCCGGGCGAAGGCCAGCACGTGCGCTTCTCCTACGCCGCCTCCAAGCAGGCGATCGAGGCAGGCGTGCAGCGCATGACCGATTTCATCC
>DASTPE010000156.1:0-5099 GCA_035762345.1 Burkholderiales bacterium | reverse complement strand
CCTTCCAGCGCGCCAGCGCACACGACGGCCCGATGGAAGCATGCGCGATGTACGGCTTCGTGTACGCGGCCTTGACTCGCTTCACGCCGCGCGCCGCAGCCGCTGAATCGGCTTTCTCCTTCGAGATGATGCGCTCGGCTACATGTTCCTTGAGCCAGGCATGGATGTCGTCCGGGATTGACGGCGCCGGCTCCCACGTACACTTCGAACGCAGCTTCGCTGCGGCGGCGATCGCGTCCTCTTCGCGCTCGGCAAGGACACCAAGGAAGTTTCCCTCGCGCACCAGCGTAGCGTTCTTCGGTTCTTCGACTGCAAGAAGTCTCTTGAACGCGAAAGGCGGACGTACTACCCGTCCATGCAGCATTCCGGGCAACACCATGTCCTGCGCATAGCTCGGCCGACCGGCGAATTTGCCCGGCAGGTCGAGCCGCGGCGCGCTTGTGCCGACGACCTCGTATTCGGCCGCAGGCTTCTCGGGCGCGTCACCTGGAACATCGGCGTCGGGTTGCAGGTCCCAGTACGAGGACGCACCGCCCCTTTTAAGCAGCGCGCGGAGCTCGGCGCAGGCCTTGCGCAGCGCTTTGCCGGCATCCTGAATCGAGAGGCTGCCCGAGGTCACGCCTTCATCCGGGCTGTACGCCGTGCAGGCCGGCAGCATGCGGATTCTCTCCAGCGGAACGCCGAGCTCCTCGGCCGCGACCTGGGCGAGCGCGGTGAGGATGCCCTGGCCGAGCTCGACTTTGCCGCTCGCAATCGATACCGTGCCGTCGCGCTCGAAATGCACGCGCTGCGAGAGGCGCCTCGCGTTCGACAACGCCGGCGGCTTCTCAGCGAGCATCGAGGATCGCCCGCACAACCCGGTTGTGCGAGCCGCAGCGGCAGAGATTCTTGTCCAGGGCGGTCCGGATGGCTTCCTCCGATGGCGATTTCTCGCCCGCGAGGAGTGCAACGGCGCTCATCACAATGCCGCTCATGCAGTAGCCACACTGCGCGGCCTGGTGGCGCTCGAGCGCCTTCTGCACCGGATGCTCGCCGTTCAGGCCCTCAATCGTGGTTATCTTCTTGTTGACAGCGAAAGACAATGGGATGTCGCACGACGCCATGGCACGGCCGTCGACGAGCACGAAGCATGCCCCGCATTGGCCGCTGCCGCAGCCAAAGCGCGTGCCCGCGAGACCCAGATCGTTGCGCAGCACATAGAGCAGCGGCGTTTCGGACTCCGCGGCAACGTTATGGCGGGCGCCGTTCACTTCGATCGTGATCATCGCAAAAAGATTTTGGCATAAACTCGACCGAGCGATGACCGACTACTGGCTGTCGAAAATGTTTTTCGACCTGCAGAGCCCGGCGGCCGCCGCCGAGTACCGTGCGGATCGCGAGAAGGTCCTGGCCAGATACGACCTCGAACCCGAGGTGAAACAAGCCATCCTCGCCAATGACGTGTTCTTCCTCTCCAAGCGCACCAACCCGTATTTGCTGCGCTACTTCTTTTTCGCCGTCGGGATGAAAGACGACGAATTTGTCCACAGGCTGCGCGATGGCTAGCCTGGTCGGCGTCTGCGCCGCGAGCCACGGCCCGCTTCTCGTGCGCGAGTGGGACGCGCTGGCACAGGGCGAGCGGCAGAAGCTCAAGAGTGCCTTCGAAACGCTCGGGCAACGCATCGCCGCGGCGCAGCCCGACGTGCTGATTGTGGTCTCGCCCGACCACTGGTCGAACTTCTTCCTCGATAACGTGCCCGCGGTCTGCATCGGCGTCGGCGAGTCGAACGAAGGTCCCCCCGAGCCATGGATGAAGGCGTTTCCGCACCGGGAGATTCCCGGGCACGCCGCGTTTGCGCTTCACCTCGTGAGCGAAGTGATGACGCAGGGCTTCGAGCCCTCCGTGTCGCACCGCCTCAAGCTCGATCACGGGGTATGCATTCCGCTCTGGCGCATGGGCTTGGAGCGCCTGCCGCGTATCGTGCCCCTGCTCGTAAACAGCATCGAGCCGCCGCTGCCATCGCTGTCGCGCTGCCTCGCATGGGGTCGTCAGCTCGCCAGCGCGATCCGATCATTTCCGCACAGTCTGAAAGTCGGAGTTCTTGCCACCGGCGGCCTGAGCCACTCGATCGGCGAGCCGACGATGGGCGCGATCTACGACGATTTCGACCGCGAGACAATCCGGCTTTTCTCGTCTTCGGAGCAGCAACTGATTTCTTTTCTGGACAAGAACCTGCCCACGCACGGCAATGGGTCCCAGGAAGTGCGCAACTGGCTGGTTGCGCACGGCGCCGCCGGAGCGCGCGGGTTCGAGCTGGTTGACTACCTGCCAGTTCCGAAGGTGATCGTCGGCTGCGGCTTCGCCTCCTGGACTATTCCGGCTTGACGCCGGCGAGCCGCGCCTGCTCGGCGTAGGCCTTGATCTCGGCCTGGACGAACTTCTTGAAGTCCGCCAGCGAGTCCGCGACCGGCTCGACGCCGATCTTCGTCAGGCGGTCGCGCACCTCGATGTTCTGCATCGCGCTGCGCACCTCGCGGTGGAGCTTCTCGACGATGTCAGTCGGCGTGGTCGCCGGCGCGAACATGCCAAACCAGCCGCCGTCGTGCTTGTACTGCGGCAGCCCTGCTTCCGCCGTGGTCGGAACGTCCGGGAACCCGGGATGACGCTGGGCGCCGGTCCAGGCGAGAACCGCACGCGCCCGCTCTTGAAGTGCGGCATCAGCGGCGCGGGCGATGCGAACATTGCCTGCACCCGCCCGAGGCAAGCGCCGCGGTGGCCGGCCCGCCGGTCGCCGCCGCGACTACCACGCGTACAGGACGGTTGGGGTACCCTGGCTCCAGGCTTGAAGCGTGACCAGCGCCGCAAGCGTTGCCAATATTGCGGTAAAGAAGCTCCTTCGCACGACCATCCTCCTCTCGCCGCCAGTGTAAGTCAGCCACGCGTAAGATCGCTCATGTCCGTTGGATTAGAAACGTGAAAGCTTGCTTCTTCCGGCGCTATGGCGGGCCCGAAGTGCTCGAGTACGGCAAGCTGCCGGATCCTGCGCCGGCCGCCGGCGAGGTATTGGTCGCAGTGCACGCGGCCAGCGTCAACGCCGCCGACTGGAAAATGCGGGCGGGGCAGTACGGCGCGTCGATCTCGTTTCCGCATGTTCTGGGGCGTGATTTCTCCGGCGTGGTTATGACGAGCGCGGGTGACTTCAAGCCGGGCGACGCCGTGCTCGCGGTGTGCGAGGTGCCGCGCGAGGGCGCATACGCCGAGAAGATCGCCATTCGCGAAAGTATCGTCGCGCGCAAGCCCGAGAATCTTACGCATGTGCAGTGCGCGGCTATCGCGCTCGCCGGCTTGACGGCGCTGGTGTCGCTCGAAGAAACGCTGAAGCTCAAGCGCGGCGAGACAATCCTCATCCATGGCGGCGCGGGAGGGGTCGGCGGCTTCGCGGTCGGCCTCGCGAAGCACCTGGGCGCGCGCGTCATCGCCACGGCGAGCGCGACGAACCATGACTATGTTCGCTCGCTCGGCGCGGACGAAGTCATCGATTACCGCGCCGAGGATTTCACCAGGCGAGTGAAGGACGTCGATGCCGTGTTCGACACCGCCGGCGGCGATGTCACCACGAGGAGCTTCTCGGTGCTGCGCTCCGGCGGCCGGCTCGCCACCGTGGCTGTCGGCGCGAGCGCGCCCGCTTCGCCGAGACCCGACGTCACCTCTCTGCGGCCGAACGTGAAACGCGAGAGGCGCGCTCTCGAGCGAGTCACCGAGCTCGTCACCTCGGGCGCGGTGCCGCTACCGGCGATCATTGAGTATCCGCTCGCCAAGGCGGCGGAAGCCCACCGCCTAAGCGAAGCGCGTCACCTGCGTGGGAAGCTAGTGCTTCGCGTTCTGTAAAGCTTCCCAAACGCGACGCGGGGTCGCCGGCATGTCCAGTTGCGTGACACCGCGCGGACGCAAGGCATCGAGGATGGCGTTCATCACCGCGGGCGGCGCGCCGACGCAGCCAGCTTCGCCGATGCCTTTCACGCCGAGCGGGTTGGTCTTTGCCGGAACGTCGATGAAGTCGAGCTCGTAGTGGTGCGGCAGGTCCGCCGCGCGCGGCATCGCGTAGTCCGTGAAGCTCGCCGAGAGCATCTGTCCGGATTGACGGTCGAACACCACGTTCTCCATGAGCGCCTGCCCGATGCCCTGCGCGAGCGCGCCCTCGATCTGGCCGTGGCAGATCATCGGGTTGATCACTCTTCCGACGTCGTCGACCACCGCGTAGCGGTCCACCTCCACTACTCCGGTTTCGGGGTCGATCTCGACCTCGCACGCGTGGCAGCCGTTCGGGAAGGTCGGAGACGCGGCCGATGAGCCGCTCGCGTCGAGGCCGATGCCGAACCTCGTCGTCGGCCCGACCGGGCGATAGGAGGCCTTCGCTACGTCGGCGAGCGGGATCGAGCGGTCGGTACCCACCACGATGAACTTCCCCGCCTGGAATTCAAGGTCCTTCGGAGAAGCTTCCATGAGATGCGCTGCGAGCGGCTTCGCTTTCTCGATGATGCCGTCTGCCGCCGCCCTGAGCGCCGAGCCACCGAGCATCGCGCTGCGGGAAGCGTACGTGCCGCGGCCGAAAGACACCGCGTCGGTGTCGCCCTGGACAAGTCGGATGTTCTCGAACGCAACGCCGAGCCAGTCGGACACGAGCTGCGCGTAGGTGGTGGCGTGCCCCTGGCCGTGGCTATGCGTGCCCGCCACGATCGTCACCATGCCGCTCGGATCGAAGCGCAGCTCCATGCGCTCGTTGAAGACACCCGAGTCCTCGAGGTAGTAGATGAGCGCTCGCCCGCGAAGCTTGCCGTTCTGCTCCGACGTTTTCCTTCGAGCTTCAAAACCACCCCAATCTGATATCTCGAGACAGCGGTCGGTCAGCCGGGTGAAGTCGCCAGAGTCGTAGGTCCAGCCCACTGCTGCGCCGACCGTCCAGCCGGCGGTGGTGTTGTGCGGCATGGCGCTCTGCGGAATGTAGTTGCGCCGGCGAATCTCCACGGGGTCCGTGTTGAGCTTGCGCGCCGCGAAGCCGTTCCACTCGGCGAGCTGGAGCGCGCGGTCGGTCAGCTTGGCGAAATCGCCTGAGTCGTAG
>DASTPE010000155.1:0-12229 GCA_035762345.1 Burkholderiales bacterium | reverse complement strand
CACTAGTGCAACGCGTCACTGAATTCCTGAACGAGATGCTCGAGGCCGAGCGCGCGGGCGCGAAGGCGCTCGTCGTCTACATGAACGACTTCCCACGCAATTCCGAGACGTGGAAGATCCTGCGGCAGATCCAGGCCGACGAGGCCCACAACTGCGCGCTTATCGGCAAGCTGCTCGAGAGGTCCGGCACGCCTTACAGCCACGCCACGGGCAAGTTCTACGACAAGGCGGTCGCGGTGAAAGGGCCGAAGGCGCGCTTGGAGTTCTTGGTCCTCGGATTGAAGTGGGCGGTAAAGAAGTTCGAGCAAGCCCTGCCGCAGCTCGATCCGGAAGCGAGCGACGTATTCGTCAAGATGCGCGATTCGCACCTGCGCACGATCGCCGCCTGCGAGCGGCTGGTTCAGGCGCTGCCGGCGTAGGCGCTCTCCTTCTTCCCGACATAAGCCGTGCTCGAAACCACCCGGATGTCGCGCTGAGGAAAGGGAATGACGATCGCGCGCCGGCGGAACTCCTCAAGCATCGCCTGGTACAGCTCGGCTCCGGCTAAACCGTAGTCGGGCACGCTTACCCAGGGCGCCGCCAAGATGACCACCTTCGAGTCCGCGAACTTGAGGACCCGGACAAGGGGACCCGGGTCCTTGAGCACACGCCGATTGGAGCGCAGCACCTCATCCGCCGCCTTCAGGGCGACCGCGACGTCGGTGTCGTACGCTACCCCGACCTCGATTGGGAGCTGCCGGATCTTGCCGTAGTTATGCAAGATCTCGCCGACAATCTTTCGGTTCGGGATCACCACGCGCGAAAGGTCCGCGTGGCCGAGAGTGGTATTGAACAGCTTGATCTCGAGCACTTCGCCCTCCTCCTTCACGATCGAGACATAGTCGCCGACGCGGAAGGGGCGGGTAAAGAGGATCGTCAGCCCGGCGACCGCGTTGCCGAGCACGCCCTGCATGGCGAGCGCGATCCCGGCTCCGGCGATGCCGAGGCCCGCGATGAGCGGAAGGAGCTCGACACCCAAGTTCTGCAGCGCCATGATGACGAACACCCCGAGCACCAGGATGTAGGCAATGCGCTCGATCAGCGCGCGCACCGGCGGCTCGAGGTGGAACTTGACGAGCGTCCGGCCGAGCGCGCGGCCGGCCCAGCGCCCGGCCAGAAGACCCGCCGCCAGGATCAGCACCGCGACCAGCAGCTTCGGCCCGAAGCGTATTCCCATGTCGACCGCGGCGGTGGCGATCTGGTCCATGAACCTCAATTGCTCTTCCATCGGAGCTCCTTTCCGGCTTCTCTTAGAATGTGCATGCTGGCATGGAGCGAAATCTAAGATTCGCGCCGCCGAAAGTCGAGGTCGAGAAGCGCCCTGACGGCAGCATTCTGCTGCGCTCGCCGCAGAAGCTCGGCCCCTACGCGCGCTGCGTCACCGAATGGCTCGTGCGGTGGTCCGACCGCGCGCCCGACCGGGTCTTTCTCGCCGAGCGCAAAGGCGATTCGTGGCGCAAGATGACCTACCGGGAAACGTACGGCGCAGTGCGCCGGATCGCGCAGGCGCTGCTGGATCGGGGTCTCGGGCCCGAGCGTCCGGTCGCGATCCTGTCGGACAACGGCGTCGACCACGCGCTTCTCGCCCTGGGCGCGATGCACGTGGGCATTCCGGTGGCGCCCGTCTCCCCCGCTTACTCGCTGATGTCCAAGGACTTCGGCAAGCTGAAGCTGATCTTCGACCTCGTGCGGCCCGGGCTCGTGTACACGGCGGACCCACAGAAGTTCGCCCTGGCGCTCGCCGCGATCGGCGCCGCCTCGACGCCGGTGGCAGAGCTCCTTGAAACCAACCCGGGCTCGACGCTGGAAAGAGAATTCTCGAAAGTAAGACCCGAGACAGTGGCGAAGATCCTTTTCACTTCAGGCTCGACCGGGATCCCGAAGGGCGTGATCAACACCCACCGCATGCTGTGCGCGAACCAGCAGATGCTCGCGCAGGCGTGGCCCTTCGTCGAGGACCGACCGCCGCTGGTGGTTGACTGGCTGCCGTGGAACCACACTTTCGGCGGCAATCACAACTTCAACCTCGTGCTGCGTAACGGCGGCACGATGTACGTCGACGGCGGCAAGCCGGTGCCTGGCCTGGTGGAGAATACCGCGCGCAACCTGAAGGAAGTGGCGCCGACCCTGTATTTCAACGTGCCGCGCGGCTATGACCTGCTGCTGCCCTTCCTCGAAAAAGACGCCGAGCTGCGCCGCAATTTTTTCCGCGACCTCGACGTGCTCTTCTACGCCGCGGCCGCATTGCCGCAGAGCCTGTGGGACCGGCTGGTCCGCCTCGCGAGAGCGGAAAACAAACCAAAGCTCGCCATGCTGTCGGCCTGGGGCTCGACCGAGACCGCGCCGCTCGCGACGTCGGTGCACTTCCCCATGCAGCGCGCCGGGGTGATCGGCCTGCCGGTCGCGGAGTGCGAGCTCAAGCTCGTTCCGTCAGCGGGCAAGCTCGAGGTGCGCGTACGCGGGCCGAATGTCACGCCCGGGTATTACAAGCGCGACGACATCACGCGGGCGGCGTTTGACGAGGAAGGCTTCTATCGGATCGGTGACGCGGTGAAGTTCGCCGAGCCCGACGACCCGGCGAAGGGCATCGTGTTCGACGGCCGGGTCGCCGAGGATTTCAAGCTCTCCACCGGCACCTGGGTGCATGTGGGTGCGGTACGGGTGAAACTCATCGCCGCGGCCGACCCGCTGATCCAGGACGCGGTGATCACCGGCCATGACCGCACCGAGATTGGCGCGCTGGTGTTCCTCAGCCCGGGCACCAAGGACATGTCGCCTGACGCTATTCGCTCTCGGCTCTCCGCCGTTCTCGCGCAGCTCGCCCAGGAGGGCGGCACCTCCATGGTCCCCCGGCGGCTCCTTCTCATGTCAGAGCCGCCTTCCATCGACGCCAACGAGATCACCGACAAGGGTTACATGAACCAGCGCGCGGTGCTCGAGCGCCGCGCCGCGCAGGTAGGAAAGTTGTATGGCGATAGCGCGGACGTCATCCGCTGAGGATTATTTCTTTACGCCCAGCCAGGCGATCGCCCCGACGGTCATGAAGGCGCCGACAATCTGCAGGGGACTCAGCGTGTGGTCGAGCAGGAGCCAGGTCAGCACGAGCAGCGCGATCGGCTCGAAATTGAGCGCGGCGGTGCTCGTCGCAGGCACGCGCGGCAGGATGTAGAAGAGAAGCATCATCGCGATGCAGTAGAACACAGCGAGCAGCGCCAGCCCGGTCCAGCCTGCCCCGTCGTGCGGCAGCGTCTGGGCGCCTGCGGCGGAAGCAATGACGACCACGAGCACCGCGGTTACGGCCGTCATGGCGAAAGTGCGCAGCCGTCCGTCGAGCGGCTTGAGCGCGTTCGCGTTGAGATAGTAGACGACCGTCATGCTGAGCCCGCTGGCGAATGCCCAGGCGACGCCGGCAGCCATGTGCTCGGCGGCGCGGACATTCAAGGCAAGCGCCAGCCCGACCAGCGCAAGCATCATCGGCGGCAGCGCGCTCCAGCGCGGCGACTCCTTGCCGAGCGCCCACGTAAGCAGCACGTAAAGCATGGGCGACGTCTGGAACACGAGCAGCGCCAGCGCCGGCGGAATGATCGCTACCGCCGAATAGAGCGTGTAGCTCTGCGTGGCGATGAGCAAGCCGGCGACGAGCGTTGCGCCGCGCAGCTCGCGCGGAATGGCGAGGCGCACGCCCTGCAGGCGCATCATGAAAAAGAGGAACAGCGCCGTGAACGTGGCGCGCACGCTGACAGCGGTCGCCACGCTCGCGCCGTGATCGAACGCGATGCGCGCGCACAGGTGGTTCGAAGCGAAGGCGCTCGCCACGCCGAGCAGGATGACGATCCCGGTGCCGGGTGATAGCTTTACCTTCATGCGGGCTGCGATTATCGTTTGCTTGCTCCTGGCCTCGCTGTCCGGTTTCGCTTGCGACTATCCGGACGAGGGCGGTATGCCCCTGCGCCGAGCGGTCACCCGCGTGGAGATGCTGGCGGAAGTCCACCAGTGGCACCGATCGATGCTCGAGAAGGGCGAGAAGCCCCGATACGTTGTGCGACTCGACGCGCCGGTACGCCAGGGCGCGCGCTGCTATTGGCCGGTGGAAGTGCGCGCGGAGGGAAGGCTGTGGCGCCGCTATCTCGTCACGCCCGACGGCAGGAACGTGCTTCTCAAGGAATGAATTGCGGATCCACCGGCACGCGCAGGCCGTTCGCGAGGCGGTTGGTCTGGTTCGCGAGGCCGACCACCGCCATCAGCTCCATGAACATGGCCTCCGTCATGCCTTTCTTGCGCGCAGCGGCGGTGTGCGAGTACGTGCAGTACTCGCAGCCGTTGGTTGCGCTCACCGCGACATAGATCATTTCCTTCACAAGCGGATCGAGCGCGCCGGACGCCATCACCTGTTTCACCTGCGTCCACACCCGTGCGAGAAGCGCCGGGTCGTTGGCGAGCGCCTTCCAGAAGTTGTTGACCCAGTCGATGCCGCGCGTTTTCATGATGTCGTCGTAGACAACTCTTACCTCGGCGCTCGCCTCCGCGTACTCGATAATCCTGACAAGTGCCACGTGTCGATCTCCTCTCATCTATATTAGAGACATGCTGCTCAAAGGCTCCTGCTACTGCCGCGCGGTGCGCTTCTCCGTCGAATCGGAGACGCCCTACCCGTATCTCTGGTGCTACTGCTCGATCTGCCGCAAGACCGCGGGCGGCGGCGGTTACGCCATCAATATCATGGGCAAGGCCGAGACCTTAAAGGTGAAGGGCAGGACGCGCATCTACAAGGCGAGGCCATCATGGGGTGAGCGGCACTTTTGCGGCAAGTGCGCGTCCGCCCTCTGGGTGTGGGACAAACGCTGGCCGCAATGGGTCTATCCCTTTGCCTCGGCGATCGATACGCTTCTGCCGGTCCCGCGCCAGCGCCAGCACATCTTCCTCAGCTCGAAGCCGAACTGGGTGCAAGTGCCCAAGCGCGGCAAGCGCTTCCGCGAATTCCCGCGCGAGGCGATCGTCGACTGGCATCGCAGCCGCCGGCTTCTCGTCCCATGATCGACTCGCTTGCCCGCCTCGATCCGCGCGCTTTGATGATCGGCATCGGGGCGCTCGGCCTGCTGCTCGCGCTGCCGCTCGAGGTGGCGGCCTTCCGGCGTCTGCGGCGTCTCCAGATCGCCCGCGGTACGATGTTCTTTCTCTCTGGAGGATTTGTCATTGCAGTTGCGGCCGGCGCCGCGTTGGTGGCGATGAACCTCTACACCTACGCGCGCCTCACGCACGAGCAGGAGGCGGCGCGCGTGTCGATACGCCAGCTCGGCGATCGCCACTACGTGGTGAGCGTGGAGACGCGCACGGCGCGGCCACGCCATTTCCAGGTGCGCGGCGACGAGTGGCAGATCGACGCACGCGTGCTGAAGTGGCGCGCGCTCGGTAACCTGCTCGGCTTTGATACGGTGTACCGCTTCGAACGCCTGTCCGGGCGCTACGCCGACATCACGCAGGAGCGCAGCGCCGCGCGCACCGTGCATTCGCTGGCGGAGGATCCGGGCCTCGATTTGTGGTCTCTGCTCAGAAAGCATCACCAGTACGTGCCGTTCGCGGATGCGCTCTACGGCAGCGCCGTTTACGTGCCGATGGCCGAGGGCGCGGAATACTCGGTCACGGTGTCGACCAGCGGGCTCGTAGTCCGGCCCGGCAACGAAGCGGCGCGCAGGGCGGTGAGCGGGTGGAAATGAGAAGCGTTTTCGCGCTGGTTGCCGCGGTGCTGCTAGCGGGGTGCAGCACTGCATACTTCAAGGACGCCGGAGCTCCTCCGCGCGCCGACGCGTTCACGCTCGAAAACTGGCCGCACCGCGATCTGTGGACGGGGCTGGTATTCAACGGCGACAAGATCGGATTCACCCGCCGCCAGGTGCGCGCCGCCGCCGGTGCGCCCGAGCGCTGGGAAATCGAGTCCGAGGCGGTAATGCGGCTGCAGTTCTTCGGCGTTGACAAGCGCGTCCGGCTGCACGCCGTGGACCGCGTGCGGTCCGACCTCACGCTGGAGGCCTTCCGCTACGAGCACGAGATCGACGGCAGCATGATGCAGGTGGCAGGCACTGATAACGACGGCGTTCTCGCAGTCGATATCGCGGCGCGCGGCAGCTCGGAGAGAAAGACCTTCAAGATTGAAAGGCCGCTCTATCCCTCGAGCGCGCTCGCCTTCCTGCCCGTCAGCGACGGCCTGCGGGTCGGCCGAGGCGCGCGCTACGCGGTGTTCCACGGCGAAACGCAGGCGATCGCCGAGGCCGAGCAGGCTGTGCTCGCCTACGAGACGAGCGCTCTCTTCGAAGGGCCGGCATTCAAGGTGGCGACGCGGCTGCTCGGCCTGGAGACCACTACATGGATCGGCGCCGACGGCCGCCCGCTCCTCGAGCTTGCCATGCAAGGGGTGCTGGTGTCGGCGCTCGAGGACGAAGCTCGCGCGCGGCGCTATCTGGTGGAGGCGAGCCTCAACAAGCGCGATGCCCTGGTCGAGTTCAGCCTGCTGCGCGCGGGGCCTATCGAGCAGCCGCGCCGGGTGTCGCGCATGGAGATCGTCCTCGCCGGCGTTCCCGAAACTTTCGACGTGGCGGATCCCGCCTGCCGACGCGCGGCCGACCGGCTCGAGTGCCGCATCGACCGCGCCGAGCCGCTCCCCGGCGGCGATCCTGCGCGCCACCTTGCGCCGACGCTCGCGGTGCCGAGCAAGCTTGGCGAGATTACCTCGCTTGCGCGCGAGATCACCGCAGGGGCGGCGAGCGACGAGGAGCGCATCGGGCGCCTGATCGCGTGGATGGATGCGAACATCGCCAAGGAAGCGGTCGACGCGTTCAGTGCCGCCGACGTACTGCGGGCGCGGCGCGCCGAGTGCCAGGGGCATTCGTATCTCTTCGCCGCGTTCGCACGCGCGCTCGGCGTGCCGGCGCGCGTCGTGAACGGCATCGCCTACTCCGAGGAGCACGGCGGCTTTCTGTACCACACCTGGAACGAGGCGTGGATCGCGGGCCGCGGCTGGCGGCCGGTCGACGCGACGTTCGGCCAGGCGCACGCCGATGCCACGCACGTCAAGCTGATCGAGGGCGAGACCGCGGCCGAGCTCGCGCCGCTCGTCAACCTCGTCGGGCGCGTGCGCGTTGCATCGGTGTCAGCGCTCGCACGCTGGTAAACTCGGGCTAAATGAAGTTCCTGTTCGACTTTTTCCCGGTGATCCTTTTTTTCGTCGCGTTCAAGCTCGCCGACATCTACGTCGCGACCGGGGTGGCGATCGCCGCAACCTTTGTCCAGGTGGCGTGGCTCAAGCTGCGCGGCCAGCGCGTTGAGCCGATGCTGTGGGCGAGCCTCGGCATCATCGTGCTGTTCGGCGGCGCGACGCTGCTCCTGCAGGACGAGACCTTCATCAAATGGAAGCCGACCGTGCTCTATTGGCTGTTCGGCGCGGTGCTTGCCGGCGCGCTTGCATTCCGTCGGAACCTGATCCGCGTCATGCTATGCGAGCAGGTGCAGCTACCCGACCCGGTCTGGGCACGGCTCAACTGGAGCTGGATCGGGTTCTTCCTCTTCATGGGCGCGCTGAATCTGTACGTGGCGTACAACTATTCGACCGACCACTGGGTCAATTTCAAGCTCTTCGGCGGCATGGGGCTGATGCTGCTCTTCGTGCTCGCCCAGGCATTCGTGCTCGCCCGCTTCATCGAAGAGAAGGATGAGCGTCGCGGCGAGAATCCGTGAGCGCCTCGCGGCCCTCGAACCGCTGGACATCGAGCTCGTCGACGAGAGCTCGAAGCACGCCGGCCATGCCGGCTGGCGTCCCGGCGGTGGCACTCACTGGCGGCTCAGCATCGTGTCGCCGCGCTTCACCGGAAAGACGAAGCTCGCGCGCCACCGCATGGTGTACCAGGCGCTGGGCGAGCTGATGCAGAGTCCCATCCACGCGCTCGCGATTACCGCGCGCACCCCCGAAGAAACGAAAGGATCCCTGTGAAGACTCGAATACTCGCCGCAGCGCTTCTCGCTCCCGCGCTGGCACTCGCCCAGGTGCCGGAGAAGAAGGACGCGAAGTCCGCAGCGGCGAAGTCCGCCCCGGCCAAGACCGGCAGCGGGAAGCCCGTCGCCACCGTGAACGGCGTGCCGGTCCCGCAGTCGCGCGCCGACTACCTGATGCAGCAGCAGCTGAGCCGCGGCGGCGCCGATACCGAGCAGATGCGCGGCATGGTGCGAGACGAGCTCGTGAACCGCGAGATCCTGATGCAGGAGGCGCAGAAGGCTGGCAGCGCCAAGCAACCGGAAGTGCAGGCCCAGCTCGACATGGCGCGCCAGGAAATCATCGTGTCGGCCTATCTTCGCGACTGGGTGCGCAAGCACCCAATCACCGACGCCGAAGTGCAGCAGGAATACGAAAAGGCCAAGACGGAGCACGGCGACAAGGAATACAAGGCGCGCCACATCCTGGTGGAGAGCGAGGACGAAGCGAAGGCGCTGATCGCGCAGCTCAAGAAAGGCGGGAAGTTCGAGGACCTGGCGACGAAGAGCTCCAAAGACGGCGGCAGCGCCCAGCGCGGCGGTGAGCTCGACTGGAACGTGCCCGCCGGCTACGACAAGCAGTTTTCCGATGCGATGGTGAAGCTCGAGAAAGGCAAGTACACAGAAACGCCGGTGCGTACGCGCTTCGGCTTCCACGTCATTCAGCTCGACGACGTGCGCCCCGCCAAGTTCGCGACGCTGGCCGAGGTAAAGCCGCGGATCCAGCAGAAGCTGACCCAAAACAGGATCGAAGAGCTGATACGGGGGCTAAGGGCAAAAGCGAAGATCGAATAATCGGTAGAGCACCGAGCATTCTCGATCGAACCTAGGAGTCTCTATGGCCCGGAAATACAGCAGGAAAGCATCGCAGAAAGTCCGCCAGGCGATGCGCGAACGCAAGCGGGGCACGCTCCGCAGCGGGCGCTCCGGAAAGAAGGTCAAGAGCCGTAAGCAGGCGATCGCCATCGGCCTCTCGCAGGCGCGCCGCGCCGGCGCGAAAGTGCCACGCAAGCGCAAGTCCTCGCGCAGGAAGAAGTAGGCTCTTCCGGCCAGACGTTCCTCGTCGTGCGGGGCAGCCTGCTCGATGAGCCGGTGGATGCGATCGTCAACGCGGCGAACGGCCACCTCACCCACGGCGGCGGCGTGGCCGGCATCATCTCGCGTGCCGCCGGGCCGGAATTGCAGGCCGAGAGCGATGCGCTGATACGCAAGCTTGGTCCCCTGCCCGCGGGCTCCGCGGTCGTCACGACGGCCGGCAGGCTCCCGTTCAAGGGCGTGATCCACGCCGTCGGGCCGCGCCATGGCGAAGGCGACGAGGAAACCAAGCTTCTTCAAGCGTTAAGGGAAGCTTTCAAGCGGGCCCAGGAGCGAGGCTGGGCGTCGGTGTCTTTCCCGGCGGTGTCGAGTGGCATTTTCGCCGTGCCGCTCGACCTGTGCGCACGTGCCTACGTGCGAGCCGCCCGAGGCTCCCCGCTGCGTAATGTCCGGCTATGCTTGCGCGACCAACCGGTCATCGATGCCGTCATGAAGGAGCTATCGAGATGAGAAGCGTCCTCGTCGGGCTGATCCTGGCGCTTGCAACGCCGGCGCTAGCCCAGCAGCAGAAGCTCGAGAAGGCGACCTTCGCCGGCGGCTGCTTCTGGTGCACTGAGGAAGCGTTCGAAAAGGTGCCCGGAGTGATCTCCGCGGTGTCCGGATACATGGGAGGAAAGCTCAAGAACCCTACGTACGACCAGGTCTCGAGCGGCCGCACCGGCCACGCCGAGGTGGTCGAGGTGACCTACGACCCCACGAAGGTGAGCTACGAGAAGCTCCTCGATACGTTCTGGCTCAACCACGACCCGACCGTCAAGGACCGGCAGTTCTGCGACTCGGGCTCTCAATACCGGCCCGAGATCTTCTATCACACGGAGGTGCAGAAGCGTCTGGCCGAGGCGTCTAAGGCGAAGTGGGAGAAGCAGAAGCCCTTCCGCCAGCCGATCGTCACGCCGATCACCAAGGCAAGCGAGTTCTGGCCCGCGGAAGACTACCACCAGGACTATTACAAGAAGAACGCGCTTCAGTATCGGTACTACGTGACCGGCTGCGGCCGTTACGCGCGCCTCGACGCCCTATGGGGCTCGCTCAGGAAGCAGCAGTAGTCGTTACTTCTTGGCCCGCTGCCTGCCGATGCGCTCAGCCTTCTGCATCGCGTGCTTTTCCTCCTCGGACTTGGGCTCCGCTGCCTTCGCCGCCTTGTTCACCTTGCCTGACTTGAGGAACTTCTCCGTACGCTCGTTGTAATCCTTGGTTCCGCTGTAGCTGCCCTCGCCTTCCACGCCGTCATTGCCTTCCTTCTCGTCTTTGCGATCCTGTTCCATTGTCACGCTCCTAGGGGAATCGGCTTCCCCTCCCAGCAAGGTGCGTGCCGGAACGAGCGAGCGCGTCGTTACAGGCAAACCATCGTTCGCGCTCGTGCCCCGGGCGCAAAGCGCGCCGCCGCCCAGCGACCCGGGCAACGCTGCCCCCTAGAATTTGCGCACGCGCTCGATCTGGCTGATGCGCCCGCTGATCACCAGGATCGTGGTGGTGAAGGGATCGACGGTGGTGGGAAGGTAGGTGTAGTGCTTGACCGCGAACACGTCCGAGAACAGCAGGTCCGGTGCGCCCGCGATCGTGAGCAACTCGCCTTCCGACATGCCGCGGGAAAGCGAGATGTAGCTGCGAAAGTCGAGGCCGCGCGGGCGCGGTGGCGTGGCGGCGATGCGCTCGGCCGACAGCCGCGCATCCAGCTCCTGCTGGCGCGCGAGCCGCTGCTCGAGGCGCTCGCCCTGGCAGCGCACGGTGTAGCACTCGGCGCTGTCGGGTGACGGCGGGCCGGCCTTGGCATCGGTGTCGAACACGGTCGCCTTTACGCCGATGGGCGGCGAGGAATTCGAGTAATGCACGGTGCCTTTATCGTCCACCCAGCGATAAATCTGTGCGGACGCGCCGGTGGCGGAGAGCAGAAAGGCGAGGAATAGCGCGCTTCGCATGACGAGGCTGCTTGGATCAGTCGTAACGTCCCAATCGCACCATTGTATTCCCCGGCTTGACGTGCGCAGTGGAAGGCATCACCAGCACGCAACGATCGTACGGCGTTCGCCATATCCTGTCGCCGTCCATGGCCACAACCGTTCCGGCCTTTGGCAGGACTTCGAGGCCCTTCCACGGCTGTGCAAAGCGGAAACGCGTGCTTAGCGCGGTGATCGGCTCGGTGACCCGCACTACGCACTGTTTCGCGGGAGGTGTGAGACGCAGCCGGGACTTCACGAACGCCTCGTCCAGCAACCCGGTCACCCGGAGGAACCGCAGCATCGTGTCGATGGCGACATCGACCGAGCTCTTCTCCCAGTGTTGTCCGGCTTCGATCAGAAGAGCGTTCTTCGGGCTCGCGGGATCGCCGAAGCCACCGCGATCGCGCATGCGCAGACCTGCCGGGTGTCCGGTGTCGATCAGGAGATCGGCCGGAACGCCGACGCGGCGCGCAAACTCAGCGCCCTTGTCGAGCATGCCGCACACCATGATCGGGCGGCAGGGTTCGGTCATGGTATGAAGGTCGAGCAGGTAGTCGGCCGCGTCGACGAACGGCCGCAGCTCGCGCGCACGCCTGAGCTCGGCGGAGTCGCGCGGGCCGAGGAGCACGGCGTCGGCCCAGAGGCGGTTGTAGTCCTCATCGATGCAGCGCGAGCGGTCCGGGTCGGAAAAATCAAAGCGTTCGAACGCGGCGACGTTCGCGAAGCCAAGCGTCAGCTTGCCCTTCAGGGGCTTGACCTTCTCCCCGAAAAGATAATCCAACGCTATCGCGCCGGAGAATTCGTTGCCGTGCGTGAGCGCCTGCACCATGACGTTCGGCCCCGGCTTCCCGGAATCCATGACGTGCACGTAGTCCACGCCGGTGTTGCCGCTCCGATACCGCGAGATATTGGGCGGCTTTATCTCAATTCGATATTTCATCCATCAGTATCCGGAGCAGCTCGCCAAGATTCTTCTGCAGAGCGGAAAACCCGGTGCCCTTCTGCAGCGTGCGCTCATCCATGTAAAGCCGCTTGTTGATCTCGATTTGTAGGCTGTGCCGCCCGGCGCTCGGGTTGGAGTACGCGCGGATCAGCTCAACCCCCTTATAGGGATCGTTCACCGTTACCCAGTAGCC
>DASTPE010000154.1:0-4348 GCA_035762345.1 Burkholderiales bacterium | reverse complement strand
GCGCAATCTCACTCCATGCCCGCCATCGCCTGGGCTGGGGAACTGGCCACCGAAGGAATTCTCCTCGGCTATGGCCCGGACGGCCTTGCACAGGCGCGCCGATCTGCCCATTTTGTCGACAAGATCTTGAAGGGCGCCAAGCCGGGCGAGATACCGATGGAGCAGCCGTTGAAATACGAGTTGCGTGTCAATCTCAAGACCGCCCGCGGCCTGAGTCTTACGATTCCGCAAGCGGTGATTATGCGAGCGGACGAAGTCATCCAGTAGCGAAGTCCCTAGTCGCTACTGGATCGGCTCCGGGTTGCGGTAGTCGGCTTCGTACTTGCCTTCGCGCCAGCCTTGGGCGTAGCGCGCGCTGTCGACCGTGACGCCGTAGTTGGCGCAGGCGTGCGCGTAGACCGTGTCCTGCGGCCTCAGCGCCAGCAGCGCGTCGCGGAAGCCGAGGTCGTACCAGTCGGCGCTTCGGCACTCGGCTTCGCCCGTCGTCGCGCAGCCGCACACCAGCACGGCGAGCGCCAGCGCAGCGTGCCTCGGTGTCACATCATCCGATCGGGGAACTCGTAGCGCCCTTCGCGCAGTCCCTGCTCGTAGCGCGCGGTATCGATCTTGACGCCATGGCGCTCGCACTGCTCGGCATAGACCGCCGCCTGGCTCTGCAGCTTAAAGCGCGCGTCGCGATAGCCGACGTCGTACCAATTGGCGCCGCGGCACTCGGCATCCCCCATGCCCGCGCAACCGGCAAGCGTCGCGATCAACGCGAGGAGCGCGCTAGTCCTGAGACTGCGCCGTGCGTCGTTCGAATTCATACTTCCCCTCCTGCCAGCCCTGCGCGTAGCGCGGGATGTCGACTTTTGCCTCGTGCGCCGCGCATTGCCAGGCGTATGTATCGTCTTGCCGCTGGAGCCCGTACATGGCATCGCGAAAGCCAAGCGTGTACCAGTCGGCGCGGCGGCAATCCTCCGCCTCGAGGCCCGCGCAGCCGCACAACAGCAAGATAAGAAGGGGCGCGGACCTCATGCCGGGCGAACAAGCGCCGCGGCACCGCTATTCCGGCTTCAGGATTTCCTGGCCTCGATGCCCGCCGCGCGGGCGAGATCTTTGTGAATGCGGGCGACGCGCTCTACTTCGCCCTTGGCCGGAAAGCGCTCGTAGAAGCCTTCCTCGCGGAAGTGGCGCGCCATCTCGCTCCAGGGGCCGAGACGTGCTTCCCAACGGGCGACGCGGCCGGCTTCGGGCTCGGCATCGTCGCGCGACAGATCCGCGCATACGCGCACCATCGCCTTGATGGTCACCGGCTTGGTGACCATGTAGTTTTCCTTGCCCCACACCGAGTCTCCGAAAACCGCCTTGGCCGCCTTGAAGAAGTCGCGGATGAGCGCGTAGTAGCGAGGCACTTCCTTCGAGCTGCCGCCGGCGAGCTGGATCGAGCGCCAGCGCCCGCGCACCCAGCGGTGCAGCTCGTTGAAGAGCTCGGCCTGCAGCACCCACTTGTCGCGCTGACTGCGGCCGCCCAGCCGGTTGATGCGGTAGCGCAGAGGGCTGTCGCCTTCGCTGTAGAGCCGCTCGACCAGGCGCGCGGCGAACTTGCGGTCCGGCGCGGCGAACGAGACGTGCTCGTAGAGGTCGACGAGGTGGCTCTTGTTGATGCGCGTCGGCGTCGAATTGATGATGACGAACATCTCGGTGGCGAAATCCTCGCTGCGCGCGTCGAAGATGACGCAGGGCACGTTGATGGAGGCGGCATCGTCGGGCCGCTCGTGCAGATAGAAACGCAGCGCCGCCAGGCGGTGCTGGCCGTCGATGATCAAATACTTCGACGAGGGTTCGGTCAGGAAGCCGGCGCCCCCGTTGCCGTCGGCGCGGAAACTGAGCCGCTCGGAGGTGAAGAGCAGGACCGTGCCCGGAATCGGCGGTTGCGAGATCGCGGTCTCGTAGAAGTTCTTGAGCTGGCGCACCTTCGAGCGCGACAGCGCGCGCTGGAACGCCTTGTCCGTGCGCTCGATCTTGGCTATGAACTGGGCGATGTCGTCGTCCTCGGAGATCCGGCCCGGGCTGATCTCCTCGCCCTCCCCGTAGAAACGGCTGATGAAGCGCACCCTACCCAGCAGGTCCTTGGCCGGGTAGCTGACGAAGTAAAAGACGCCGTCCTTTTGCCGGATCTGCGTCGCCTGCATTCGCGCGGTCTCCGTGACCCGGCCTCCGGCCGGGTCTCCTTGAAGGCGCGAATAGTAAAGGAAAATCGCGGCCTTAGCAGGCTGAGCGTAGAAGGGCCTGGAGCACCTCGCCGGTGCGGCGGTTCTGCACGAAGGCGGCGGCCCCCGAGTTGGCTCCAGTCGCTCCGGGCAACAAGGGCAGCGTGCGCCGCTCCACCCGGCGGCCCTCCACCTCGAAAGGACCCAGCCACTCGAGCACCACGTGGTCGTGCGTCAGGATGCGGCCGCGGTTCTCTCCTGCCATGACCTTGCTTTCGAGCTTGCTCTGATAGGAGGCGAGATAAAGGGCGGCGTCCGCGACCGGCTGGGCCAGCTCGGCGCGCACTTCGACGGCCAACCCCCTCTCATCCACGTTCAGGAGAGTCAGCTTCAGGCGGGCTCGGGCGGGCTGGGCGTTTATCTGCTTGACCGCCTCGTCGAACGCCTCGGTTCCCCAGCGCCGGAAATCGCGTCCCTGGAGCATCACCTGCGGGGTATAGACGAGCGCCATGCGCTGCAGCTGGGAAAGCTTTCTCTGGCGCAGCGCAAACTCGCGCTTGGCGTAGGAATCCTTCCAGCCGATGTAGTCCCAATAGTCGACATGCAATGCGAGAGGCACCACTGCGGTGCCAGGGTAGCGCTCGGCAAGCGTGCCGAGCCAGCGCTCGGCCGGCGGGCAGCTGGAGCAGCCCTCCGAGGTATAGAGCTCGACGAGCGCCGCCGTGCCCGGCCCGGACTCCGAGACGCATGGCGCGGCCTGTACCGGAAGTACAAGAAGAAGACCTAGCAAGACGCCGGCGATGCGCATGCGAGTTGGTCGAAACGACGGGCATGAGCTTACGACCTCGCCCGCGATAATTCGGCGTGCCGACGCACGCCGCGTTTTTTCTCGTCTCGCTCGCCTGGAATCTCGGACTGGGGATGACTTGGCTTGCGGTGCCTCTCTATGCGTATGCGCAAGGGCTGCCCAACGCAGAGATCGGGATCCTCTTCGCGGTGCCCGTGCTGGCCCAAGCCCCCCTGAACCTGGTGGGGGGCGCCTACACCGACCGCATCGGCGGGCGCCGCATCCTCCTCGGCTCGTGCATCGCCACCATTGCCGCAGGGCTGTGGTTCATGTTCGCGCAGGGGTTCTGGATGCTGCTCGCGGGGCAGATCGTGTTCGTCCTCGCCCGCGCGGCCTTTTGGCCGGCCACCTGGGCGATGGCGAGCGAGTTGCCCGGGGCGCGCGGCACACAGCTCGGGCGTCTCAATGCCGTGACCAATTTCGGCCAGATTGTCGGCACTACGCTTTGCGGGTTCCTGCTCGCCGCGGCGGGCTTCGGCCCGACGTTCGGCGCCCTTGCACTGACCGGCGTGATCGCGCTTGCGGCCGGGCTTTGGACCGAAGTACAGCCGCGGAAGCCTCCCCAGAAGCAGCACGTCCTCGCTGCCTATCTACCGCTGCTGCGTAGCCGCATCATCGGCTACGCCATCATGTGCGCCTACCTTTCGGCCCTGCCGTTCTCGCTCACGATGTCGTTCTACCCGCTGCTGCTTGCGCAGTATGGCCACGGCGAAGGCACGTCCGGCATCCTGCTCGCGCTGCGCGCCCTCGGGTCGATCCTGGCGAGCCTGCTTGCGAGCCGGTTCGTGCGTACCGGCCCACATACCCTCTGGCCAGTCGGCTGCGGGATCGCGGTGGCAGCGTCGGTGGGTTTGGTGCCCACGGTCAATCACATCGCCCCGATCGCTTTCTGGCTGCTTGTCGTAGGCGCCGGCACCGCGGCAATGACGCTCTACTTCCAGATCACGATTTCCGAGGCGAGCCGCCCGGAAGAGCGCGGCTCGGCGCTCGCTCTGGGCGGCCTCGGCTGGAGCGTGTCGCACCTCACGACGCCGCTCGTGATGGGCTTCCTCGCCGACCGCTACGGCATCGTTACGGGGTTCTACGCTCTGGGGTTCTTTGCCCTGCTATGCGCAATAGCGATAGCTTTCTTGAGACGCTGGGCCTTCAGGCGGCCTTGAAAACGCTCGGCTCGAGCGAGTGGCGCTCGAGCAGGCGGTAGAACTCGGTGCGGTTGCGCCCGGCAAGCCGTGCGGCTTTGGTCACGTTGCCCGCGGTGATCTTGAGGATGCGCACCAGATAGTCGCGCTCGAAGGCCCGGCGCGCTTCA
>DASTPE010000153.1:0-52481 GCA_035762345.1 Burkholderiales bacterium | reverse complement strand
TATTCTCCGATGACTTCCTCGACTCATATGTCGAGCTGAAGGAGCAGGAGCTCACCCGCTTCCGCATGACAACGCACCCGGTCGAGTTCGAGATGTACTACTCCGCCTAAGGCATCGATTCGGGGTCAGGGTCGTGACTCGTATTGCGAATCTTCACCCTGACCCCGAATTCCGTCAGCAGCAGATTTCCATTTGCCTTGATAGACTTAGCGCATGCTCCGCGCTTGGGTATTTGCGGTAATGCTGCTTGGCGTGCCGGCCCTGAACGCGCACGCCCAGCAAAGCGTCAGCGAGGTCTTCAAATGCCGCAACGATCAGGGGCAGATTACGTACACCAACGACCGGCGCCAGGCGGAAAAGCAGAAGTGCGAGTTGGTGACGAGGCAGATCAACGTCGCGCCGTCGAAGCCGGCAGCCGCCCGCACCCCGGGATTTCCGCGCGAAACGCCGCAGGAAAGCGCAAGCGCGCGCGAGCGTCAGCGCAAGGTGCTGGAAAGCGAACTCGCCGCCGAGCAGCAGGCGCTGAGGCAGGCGCAGCAGGCGCTTGCCGAGCAGGAAGCCGTGCGCTCCGGCGACGAGCGCAACTACGCGCGTGTCCTTGAGCGACTGCAACCCTACAAGGATACGATCGAGAATCACGAGAAGAACATCCAAGCGCTTCAGCGCGAACTCGCCAACCTGAAGAACTAAGTGGCCGCCTCGTTCGCCGGCCTCGATCTGCTGGCGACGGCAGTGGTGGCGCTCGACGACGACTTCACGGTGCGCTACGCCAACCCTGCGGCCGAGAACCTGCTGACTACAGGCGCGCGCAGCCTCATCGGGCAGCCCTTCCTTGGTTTCTTCGCCGAGCGCGCGGACCTGGAGCGCTCGCTCGAGGAGGCGCGCGTCATCCATTGGGACTACTCGGCGCGCAACATCACCTACGTCCGCATCGGCCGCCAGCCGGTGCCGCTCTCGTGCACCGTGACGCGGATCGACGCTTTCGGCATGGCGCTGCTCGCGGAGCTGCGCCCGATCAGCGAGCAGCTTCGCATCGAGCGCGAGGCGCGCATTGAGTCGGAGCAGCAAGCGAACCGCGAGCTCATCCGCAACCTCGCCCACGAGATCAAGAACCCGCTCGGTGGGCTGCGCGGCTCGGCGCAGCTTCTCGAGCGGGAGCTCGATCGCCCGGAGCAGCGCGAGTATACGCAGGTGATCATCAAGGAAGCCGACCGGCTGCAAGCGTTGATGGACCGCATGCTCACGCCGCACCGCGCCCCCCGGCTCGAGCCGCTCGGCATGCACGAGGTGCTCGAGCGCGTGCGCAGCCTCGTGCGCGCTGAATTCGGCGTCGAGATCGTGCGCGACTACGACCCGAGCCTGCCGGACATCATGGGCGACCGCGAGCAGCTCATCCAGGCGGTGCTCAATGTCGCGCGCAACGCCGCGCAGGCCGGCAGCACAACCGTCATCTTCAGAACGCGAGTACTGCGCCAGATCACCATCCTCAAGCGCCGCTGCAAGCTGGCATTAGAATTGCAAGTGGTCGACGACGGCCCGGGCGTGCCGGAGGAGATCCAGGATCGGATCTTCAATCCGCTCGTTTCGGGCAGGGAAGGCGGCTCCGGCCTGGGGCTCTCGCTCGCGCAGACGTTCGTGCATTACCACCACGGCGTCATCGAGTTCGAGTCGCGGCCGGGCCGAACGATATTCAGGATCCTTCTGCCGATACGATGAAACCGGTCTGGATCGTCGACGACGACCGTTCCATCCGCTGGGTGATCGAGAAGGCGCTCAGCCGGGAAGGCATCGCGTACAACTCGTTCGCGTCCGCGCAGGAAGCGCTCGACGCGCTCTCGGGCGCGACGCCGGAGGTGCTCGTTTCCGACATCCGTATGCCGGGGCGCTCGGGTCTCGAGCTTCTGCAAGCCGTGAAACAGCGTTATCCCGCGGTGCCTGTGATCGTGATGACGGCGTACTCTGACCTCGACAGCGCGGTGGCAGCGTTCCAGGGCGGCGCCTACGAGTATCTGCCGAAGCCTTTCGATATCGACCAGGCCGTCGAGCTCATCCGGCGCGCGCTCGAAGAGAGAAGGCGCGAGACCCGGGCAAACGAACCTCTGCCGGAAACGGAAATTCTTGGCCAGGCGCCCGCCATGCAGGAGGTCTTTCGGGCCATCGGCCGGCTTTCGCAATCGAGCGCGACCGTGCTTATTACGGGTGAATCGGGAACCGGGAAAGAGCTCGTCGCGCGTGCCCTGCACCGCCATAGTGCGCGTGCACACCAGCCGTTCATCGCAATCAACACCGCCGCAATGCCTAAGGATCTGCTCGAGTCCGAGCTCTTCGGCCATGAGCGTGGCTCGTTCACGGGTGCGCAGCAGCAGCGCCGCGGCCGCTTCGAGCAGGCCGAGGGCGGGACGCTATTTCTCGACGAAATTGGCGATATGCCTGCCGAGCTGCAGACACGGCTGCTGCGGGTGCTCTCCGATGGCACCTTCTATCGGGTCGGCGGTCACCAGCAGATCAAGGTCAACGTCCGCGTGATCGCCGCCACGCACCAGAACCTCGAGCAGCGCGTGCGCGAGGGATCGTTCCGCGAGGACCTCTACCACCGCCTCAACGTCATCCGCCTGCGGCTACCCAGCCTGCGCGAGCGCGCCGAAGACATCCCGTTATTGGCGAAGCATTTCCTCGCGCGTAGCGCGCAGCAGCTCCGCGTCGAGCCCAAGCGTATCGCCGACGACGCGCTGGCGCATATCTCGCGCCTCGACTTTCCGGGCAACGTGCGCCAACTCGAAAACCTGTGCCACTGGCTCACAGTGATGGCGCCTGGGCAGGTGATCGATCTCGGCAACCTGCCGCCCGAGTTCCATACCCAATTGCCTGCCGACGCTGCTGGCGGCGCCGGCGACTGGATCGCGGCGCTCGAGCAGGAAGCGGAGCGTCGCCTCGCGCGCGGCGACACCGGCATTCTGGACGTCCTCGGCCGTCAGTTCGAGCGCGCGCTCATCATCAAGGCCCTCGCGCGCACCGGCGGCCGCCGCATCGACGCCGCGAACCTGCTGGGCATGGGCAGAAATACGATTACCCGCAAGATCCAGGAACTCGGCATCGACGACGAAAAATCGGGGTCAGAGCCCGATTTTCCAGAGCGGTAGCGGTAATACCCGCGCTAAGCGGCTTTCTTGCGATTCGACTCGAGCTTCGCGTCGACCAGGCTGACGACCTCATCCAGCGCCGGCAGGCGCAGGCCCTTCTGCGCCGCGATCGCCTGTACCAGACGATCGACGCGCTCGATGTAAGGCGCGCCGCCGTAGAGCGCGCGTGCGGCTGACGACGGGCTGCCCAGGCTCTGCGCCGCGGCCGCATACTTGTCGAACGGCACGAGGTCGCTTTCCTTCGCCCCGAGCAACAGGCAAAGACTCACCACCCAGTTATATGCGGCGCGCGAAGCGTTGATGTCAGAGTGGACCGCGTCCTTGATCGTGCGCGCGCCTTCCTTTGTGACGCAGCGGTAGTTGCCGGCGATGAGCATGGCCCACTTCGCGAGCGGCACGAAAACCGAGTCGTGTACCTTGAGCTTGACCGGCAGCTCGATCTTGTCGAAGCGCGACGCTTCGATGTCAGCCTCGAGCTTTTTCAGGATCGCGGTATGCGCGTCGGACGGAAAGCGCGCCGACTTGAAGTTCGTAGGCAGCCTGACCTGGAGCACGTTGACAGGTTCTTCGGGCGGGCGGAAGGCCTGCGGATCTGGGCTGCAGAGCGTCATAAGCGCCGGGTCAAAGCTGTCCCATACGCTCGCATCGGTATAGCAGGACCTGAGTTCTTTGGTGGAGATGCCAGGTATCCGCGCAAGGTAGGGTAGCGGCGGCATGTTCATGATCGACATGCAGGGCACTTTCGCTTTCGCGACGGCGTCGAGCAACTCACGCACGCCGGCGGAGCGGTACTGCGGCTCCTGCATGGCGAGCGCGACAAGGTCATATTCCGAGGGCTTGATCGTTCCCGGCCCTTCGGCCGAGAGCTTGCCGGGCAGTTTCCAAGAGTGCACGTCCACGAGGCCGTCGCGCCCCTTTACCGGCATGCGCACCCGCGTACCCCCGGTGTTGATTGCATCGACCTCGGCCGGCAGGCAAACCAGCTTCACTGTGTGTCCTGCAAGAAGCAGCTTGGTCGCGAGCAGGGAGCCGTACGAGGCCCCCAGAATGAGGATGTGGTACGGTTTCATAATGTGAAATCCAGCGTCGTCAGTTGAGAGACGAGGCTACTCCGTTCGGCGTACGAATTCATGTTGCACTGCCCATTTCACCTAATAAAATGCTGCAATGCACATGTCTGGGCCGCTTCCCCAAGGTATCGCCGTCTCCGGCCCGATCAGCAAGGAGTTCGCGCAGATCCTGAGCCCAGAGTCCTTGGGCTTCGTGGCCAAGCTTCACCGCAAGTTCGAATCGCGGCGCCAAGAGCTCCTGGCGCGACGCGCGCAGCGGCAGAAGGAGTTCGACGCGGGCGCGAAGCCCGGCTTCCTGAAAGAAACACAATCCATCCGGGATTCCGAGTGGGTCGTGGCGTCACAGCCGAAAGACATGCTCGATCGGCGCGTCGAGATCACCGGCCCGACCGACCGCAAGATGGTGATCAACGCGCTCAACTCCGGCGCCTCGACGTTCATGGCGGATTTCGAGGACGCCAACTGCCCGACCTGGCACAACATGATCGACGGGCAGATCAACCTGCGCGATGCGGTACGACGCACGATCACGTTCGAGCAGAATGGCAAGCAGTACCGGCTGAACGACAAGACCGCGGTCCTTATTCCGCGGCCGCGCGGCTGGCATCTCGACGAGAAGCACGTCACGATCGACGGAAAGCCCGTCTCGGGCGGCATCTTCGACTTCGCGCTGTTCTTCTTCCATAACGCCAAAGAGCTCATCAAGCGCGGCTCCGGGCCGTACTTCTACCTGCCGAAGATGGAGTCGCACCTCGAGGCGAGGCTGTGGAACGAAATCTTTCGCGTCTCTCAGGACGAACTGAAGATTCCGCAAGGCAGTGTGCGCGCGACTGCCCTCATCGAGACCGTGGTCGCCGCGTGCGAGATGGACGAGATCCTCTACGAGCTGCGCGAGCACTCCGCCGGCCTCAACATCGGCCGCTGGGACTACATCTTCTCGTGCATCAAGAAATTCCGAGCCAACAAGGATTTCTGTCTTGCCGACCGCGCGCAAGTGACGATGACCGCGCCGTTCATGCGCGCCTACGCGTTGCTTCTCGTGAAGACGTGTCACCGGCGCGGCGCGCCGGCCATGGGCGGCATGGCGGCCCAGATTCCGATCAAGAACGATCCCGCGGCGAACGAGGCGGCGATCGAGAAGGTGCGCCAGGACAAGCTGCGCGAAGTCACCGACGGCTGCGACGGTACCTGGGTCGCGCACCCGGGCCTCGTACCGGTGGCGAAGGAGGTGTTCGATCAGCATATGCCGCAGCCCAACCAGTACGCGCGTCAGCGCCCGGACGTGAACGTTGGCGCGAGACAGCTCCTCGATTTCCAGCCCGAGCGCCCGATTACCGAGGCGGGGTTGCGCAACAACATCTCGGTCGGAATCCAGTACCTCGGCGCCTGGCTCGCCGGCAATGGTTGCGTCCCGGTCTACAACCTCATGGAAGACGCCGCGACCGCCGAGATCTCGCGTTCGCAGATCTGGCAGTGGATCCGCTCGCCGAAGGGCGTGCTGGAAGACGGTCGCAAGGTCAGCGCAGAGCTTTTCAAGAAGCTCCTTGCCGAGGAGCTCGCCAAAGTGAAGAACGCCGGCGCCGAGGGCAAGCTCGACGAGGCCGCCCGACTCTTCGAGCGCATTACCACCGATGATCAATACGTCGAGTTTTTGACTCTTCCTGCCTACGAGCTGATCGACTAAGCGTCTCGCAGCTCCGTAAGTAGGTCAGGCATCGTGACGCCGCGAACAAGTGAAACACGGCGCGACAAGTTCTGGCCCGTAACTTCACCGAGCTCCGGGCTTTCTTCTCCGCGCATGACCAACCCGATGGACAAGCGACACGCTATTCGCGTGCTGTGCCGTACTGCGGGTTAAAGGCTGAGCGCCCGTGCCATTTCAGGACGCGAAGATAAACAATGCCTTAGCAGGTTTAGAAAAAATCCTGCACTATGAATGAAACGACAAAAGAGGAACGTCGTCATGAATACCGATGTGGCCGCTCGCGCTCTGGCGGCCCTTGATGAAATCAGAGGCTTGCTTCAAGCCGCACAGTTCGCCGCGTACAAGTTCGAACAGATGGGACTGCAACACTCGTTGGAAACCCTGTCCGATCACATCGATCGGGTAAAAGTCGCCGCGGACGATACCCGGGCCAGGATCCAGCGCGCCGTGCGGCGAAGCGCAGTTGCGCAGCTTTCGCGTCTTGATACCAACGGAGCGTAGGCCAGCTGCGGAGCCGTCGGCCGATGTAGTTGAAGTACGCGTGGCGGCGCTCTTTTCGCATGCCAAGTGTCAAATCCTGCAAGAGAGGGCAAAACAAAGAAATGCGGCAACGCTCGGCATCCCTCCATGATTTAAGAAGGCACATTGCAGGAGAAGGGCATGGGGAGGATAGGGGTCTTATTTGCGCCGTAGCGCACTGTGAAGATACTCGTCGTCGAAGATCAGGCGGTACCCCGGGAACTGATGATTTCAGTGGCTCAGGCTGCTTTCCCGCGCGCCACAGTCTGGTCTGCCGCCGATTTGGCGAGCGGGCTTAGAAGCGCTGGAAAAATGGAGAACCTGGACATCGTGCTTCTCGATCTCGGACTTCCCGATAGCGAAGGGCTTGATGGGCTGCTCTGCTTCCGAGCCGATTTCCCACAGGCCAAGGTCGTCATCGTTTCTTCGCAGGACACTCCCGAACTGATCGCCGATGCCCTCGATTTCGGCGCGGTTGGCTTTATCTCGAAAAGCCTGGGGATCCCCGGGATGATGGCTGCGCTAAAAGTCGTGGCCCAGGGAGGCATATATCACCCGCCGGGCTTCGCAAGACCTCCCAGTGGAAGAGGTACGCGGGCGTGACCGGCTGCCGCAGGGCTTGTCGCAGGCTACGCGTCCAATAGCCACTCGTGGCCGCACTTGCGGCAGCGCACGTTCATCTTAGGGTATGAGCCGATCACCCTGAAGGCGCCGTAGGCCTTGCACGTCTCGCACACCGAGCGTTCCCCAAGCCTCTCGGCCTCCTGCATGATCACACGGTAGCGCTTGAGCGCGTACCCGCAGATGAGCCCCGCAACAAATACGAAAACGAGCGTAAAGAGCGCGTCCGGGCGCCTGAAGCTCAGGCCTTCCAGCGACGCAGCGATACCGAGCGCACACAGAAAGCAGGTGACCAGCCAGGCATGGCTCTCGATGAGTCGGCGCTCGTACCACTTGCGGAAGCCGAGCTTTCCAATCGAGCGCGCCGGTTCGGTCATCGAACCACCTTCGCGCTTTCGCGATCTGGTGTCAATCGTGCGGGCGGCCGTAGCCGCCCGCGGTGGTGCCATAGAAGCTCGCCCCCTATTACCGGTAGAGGTCCTTCGCGACCCCCCGCGGCTTTGAAGATGTAGTCGCGCGAGTTCTCGAGATCGTTCCGCAGCTTGCGCAGGTTGACGTCGAGGAGCTTGCCCTTCCACTTGCGGATCTTGCCGGCGACGATCACTGTTTCGACGTTGGTGCGCTCCATCAGGGAAACGACGGCCCCCGGCACGTTGTTGAGCGGCGCTACGTTGATTGCCTCGGCGTCCAGGATGATGATGTCGGCTTCCTTGCCGGGGGTGAGCGAGCCGGTCTTGTCGTCGAGCCTCAGGTGCTTCGCGCCGTTGATGGTAGCGAAGCGCAGCACGTCGCGCGCTGTCAGCGGGGCCGGTATGTCGGCGGGCGGTGTCGGCCAATAAGGGAAGAAACCAGGTACGGTTACCGCGGATTGCGGGAGTTCCCAGTTCCTGGGGTCCGGCAGGTTCTGATTCCCGTTTGGGCTGTTGAGAATCATCTGGTTCACGACCATGCGCTGCATATTCATGCACACGCGCATCTGGGTGAAGAAGTCCGCCGTCATCGTGACTTCCACGTCGGTGCTGAGCGAGGGTTCTATCCCTAGGCTCTGCATCCGGACGATGGGCGGCATGCCGTGCCGCATGTTCATCTCGATGGGGAAGGCGATCGACACCTGCGCGCATGCCCGCGGCGCCGGCGGCGGCCGCGCTCGATACTTTCAGGAAATCGCGTCACCCGAGTTGCGAGCGTGAATGGTTCTGCGGCTTACCTTGATCGCACAGGATGCACATCGGGTCCCCTCCTCCAGGTTGGCTCGATTCTGGACCGAGCCCCGGTGGGAAGTAAATCGCGGCGGGCGCGACCGTAAATGCCACCGACATGTGGGATTGCGCCCACGCTCATGTGCCTCGTTTCCTTGGTGGATGGACTACCGGAGTCGTTTAGCCCAACAAGTATTCTTGGCGGGAGTTGCCGTCTACCATCACAAATCGCGATAGCAACGTTGACTAAGTACCTGCCGGAGCACGGCTTTGCTGCGAGCGCCGTGCGCGTGGAGGCATGATGCGGGCGCGAGCACTAGGGATACTGTTGCTGCGGTTTTCAGAGTACTCTCTTCCTGCAGTCGTCCCATCTGGGAACGAGATACCTCGGGAGGAGGGAGATGGACGTCAAGGACCTGCGATATTTCGTCGCTGTGTATGAGGCCGAGGGCTTTTCGCGAGCTTCGCGAGAGCTTGGTACGGTGCAGTCGAATGTTTCGGCGCGCATCCGCAACCTGGAGGGGGCGCTCGGCATTCCGCTGTTCGAGCGGCGCTATAGGAGAGTCGCTCCCACCGCCGGTGCGGACAAGCTTTACCGCCACGCGAAGAAAGTCATCAGCTCGTTGAACGACGCCGAGCGCGCGCTCAAGCGCGCGCGCGCGAAAGGATTCACACTTCTCGAGCTGCTAGTCGTTGTGGTGATCATCGGGCTACTAGCGGGATTTGTCGCGCCACGCTATTTCGGCCAGGTGGGGAAATCCGAGGTGGCGACCGCCAAGGCGCAGATCGACGCGCTCGAGAAAGCGCTCGATCAGTATCGCCTGGATACCGGACGCTATCCGTCGACCGAGCTCGGGCTGAAGGCGCTGGTCGAACGTCCGCCGGACGAGCCAAAATGGAACGGGCCCTATCTCAAGAAAACGGTGCCGCTCGATCCGTGGGGCAAGCCGTACGTGTACAAGATGCCGGGGCAGAAGTGGGATTTCGAGCTCCTGTCGTATGGCCGGGACGGGCGGCCGGGCGGCAGCGGCGAAGATGCCGACATCGGCAACCACTAGCGGCCATGCGTTTTCACCTCCGCGCCATCACGCCCGAAGGACGCATCGCGTCGCTCGACACCCAGGCGCTCGACGAGCAGGCGGCGCGCCAGCAGGCCGAGAGCCGCGGCTACAAGGTGCTCGAGGTGAAGAGCCAGCGCGGCCTGCCGCTCATCGGCCAGGCGCGCTTTCCGGTACAGCTCTTCAGCCAAGAATTGCTCGTTCTGCTCGAGGCCGGGCTGCCGCTCGTTGAGGCGATCGACACGCTCGCGCAGAAAGAGCGGCGTGCCGAGTTCCGAGCGCTTCTTGGGCGCATCGCCGCGGTGCTGCGCGAGGGGCAGCCGTTCTCCGCCGCGCTAGAGCAGCAGCCGGCGGTGTTCTCGCCGCTTTACGTCGCCACGGTGCGCGCGGCCGAGAGGACGAGCGACCTCGCGCCTGCGCTCTCGCGCTACGTTGCATACCAGGCGCAGCTCGAAGCGATCCGTAAGCGCGCGCTCAATGCCTCGATCTACCCGATGATCCTGATCGCAGCGGGCGCTCTGGTGACCCTTTTCCTGCTGCTCTATGTGGTGCCGCGCTTTGGCAAGATCTACGAAGACCGCGTCGCCGATCTGCCGTTTTTCTCCCAGGTGCTGATTGGCTGGGGGCAGATGGTCGAGGGACACGCGCTGCTTGCGGGCGGCGTGCTTGTCGGCATACCGCTTATAGCGATCTTCTTCCTAAGACGGAAAACCATCCGCGCAAAGCTGGGGGACGCACTGTGGCGCATCCCGGCGATCGGCGAGCGGCTCAAGGTGTACCAGCTTGCGCGCCTTTACCGCACCACCGGGATGCTGCTGCGCGGGGGTATGCCCCTCGTCTCCGCCCTCGGCATGAGCGCGGAGCTCCTGCATCCGGTGCTCCGCGCGCGCCTCGCGGCCGCGAGCCGCGCGATCAGCGAAGGTCGCAGCGTATCGGAATCGCTCGAGGCGAACGGGCTGGCAACGCCGGTTGCCATGCGGATGCTGGTGGTCGGCGAGTCGAGCGGCAAGATGGGCGAGATGATGGACCGTGCCGCGAGCTTCCACGACGAGGAGCTCGCGCGCTGGGTGGACTGGTTTACGCGCATGTTCGAGCCGCTCCTCATGGCGGTGATCGGTCTCGTGATCGGGTCGATCGTGGTGCTCATGTACATGCCGATCTTCGAGCTGGCAGGGAACCTGCGGTGATCGACGCGCGCCAGATCGCCGAAGCCCGCGCCGAGGCACGCGCCGCCGCAGGCAGCCGCCGTCTGGTCGACGTGCTTGAGGAGAAGCTCAGTCTGGAGCCCGACGTGTTTGCCGAGCGCCTCGCGGCCACTTTTCGTTACGGCGTGCTGCGCATGGATGAGTTTCGGCGTCTCGAGCCAGCGTTCGACCTCGTGCCGTTGAGCGAATGCTCCCGCAAGGGCTGCGTGCTGCTGCGCACCGAAGACGGTGAGCTGCTACTTGCGACCGACGATCCGTTCTCCGCGGAGCAGGCGGCGTGGGCCTCTGAGCGCATCCTCGCCCCGTTCGCATGGCGCCTCGTGCACCGCGGCGACCTCGTCGCCTATCTCGCAAGCCACGAGGAGACGCTGCGCGCTCTCGACGCGTTGAGCGCGGAGACCGGCGCAGCGGGCGACGATAACCGCGACGCGGAAGACCTGTCGCTCAAGGCGATCGCCGACGAGCAGAGCGAGGTGGTGCGGCTCGTGCGATCGACTCTGCGCGATGCCCTGAAGATCGGAGCGAGCGACATCCACCTCGAGACCGTGGCGGCAGGCCTGATGATCAAGTTCCGCATCGACGGCATCCTGGTCCCGATCAAGCAAATCGACGACCGCGTGCAGGCCGAACAGGCGATCGCCCGCGTCAAGGTGCTCGCCGAGCTCGACGTGACCGAGCGCCGCGTGCCCCAGGACGGGCGGTTCAAGGCGCTCGACCGCGCCCGCGCCATCGACTTCCGCGTCTCCATCATGCCAAGCATCCATGGAGAGGACGCGGTGCTACGCGTCCTCGACAAGCAGTCGCTCTACGAGAGCACGCGGCAGACACTCTCTCTCGACAGCCTCGGATTCGAGGAGGGTGACATCAAGGCGCTGCGGCGCCTGTCTCACGAGCCGCATGGGATGCTGCTCGTCACCGGGCCGACCGGCAGCGGCAAGACCACCACGCTCTATGCCGCGATTACCGAGATCAACAAGGGGCAGGACAAGATCGTGACCATCGAGGATCCGGTGGAGTACCAGCTGCCGGGGGTGCTGCAGATCCCGGTGAACGAGAAGAAGGGTCTCACCTTCGCGCGCGGCCTGCGCTCGATCCTGCGCCACGACCCGGATCGCATCATGGTGGGGGAGATTCGCGATCCGGAGACCGCAAACATCGCGGTGCAGTCCGCGCTCACCGGCCATCTTGTCTTCACCACCGTGCACGCCAACAACGTGTTCGACGTGATCGGGCGATTCATGCACATGAACGTGGACCTTTACGGGTTCGTCTCGGCGCTGAACGCGATTCTCGCTCAGCGCCTCGTGCGGCTCGTCTGCATCCACTGCGCGGAGGAGGCGCTGCCCCGGCCAGAACTGCTGGCGGAATCGGGCCTCACACCGCAAGCGATCCAGGGCTGGAAGTTCATGGCGGGCAAGGGTTGCCGCGAATGCCGCGGCGTCGGCTACCGCGGGCGCAAGGCGATCGCCGAGCTTCTGATCCTGAACGATGAAATGCGCGAGCTCATCACCTCGCGCGCCCCGATCCGTACGCTCAAGGATACCGCGGCGAAGAACGGCACCCGCTTCCTGCGCGAGGCCGCGCTGGAGGCGGTTCGGCGCGGCCAGACCACGCTCGAGGAGATCAACCGTGTCACCTTTGTGGCCTGAGCGCCTCAGCGTCGCGCTCGAGCCGCTGCCGCCCGAGGAGCCACAGCCCTGGCAGGGCGCGGTCGAGGATTTCGCACGCAAGATCGCGGCGTTGCGCAAGCGCGTCGACGTCACCGTGGTGCTGTCGAACCACTTCGTGCGCTACGCGGTTCTGCCCGAGCACGACGGTGCCACGACGCCGGAGGAGGAGCTGGCGCTCGCGCGCTTCCACTTCACGAAGATCCACGGCGATCGCGTCAAAGGGTGGGAAGTGCGCGTCTTCCAGAGGCTTGCGTGCGCCATCGATGCGGCGCTCCTTGAAGGCATCAAGAAAGCATTTCCCGGGAAGGGGAAAGCAAAGCTCATATCCGTGCAGCCCCGCCTCATGGCGGCATATAACGCAGCGCGCGGGCGCATTCCGCGCGAGGGAGCATGGCTCCTGCTTGGCGAGCCCGGGCGTACCTGCCTCGCCCGCGTGGCTACGAGGGGCTGGGCCTCGGTGCACAACGGCCGGGAGACCGATGCCGAAGAGCTCCTCGAGCGCGAGCGAAGCCGCGCGGGCGGCGAGCCGTTGCCGTCGCTCGTGCTGACGCTATGACGCGCAAGGCGCTCCAGCTCGATTTCGTCGTTCCGCGCCGCCACGGGCGGGTGGTCGGTTACATCGTACTTGCGGTTGCGCTGATGCTGGGGGCCACGCTCGTCTTCAAGTACAGCGAAACCCGGCAGCGATTGTACGAACTGGAGGCAGCCGAAGCGCTGCTCGGCGGTACGCGACCGGGGCGCGCGATCCCGCGCGAGCGCCTCGAGGCGGAGATGAAGAGCGCGCAGGCGACGGTGCGCCAGCTCGCGCTTCCCTGGGCGCAGCTTATCGATTCGCTCGAGCGGGCGGCGACGCAGGAAGTGGCCGTGCTGAACATTCAGCCCGATGCGCAGAATCGCGTGCTGCGCGTGAGCGCGGAAGCGCGCCGCGAAGGCACGATGCTCGAGTACCTGCGACGCCTCGAAGCCACCGGGAGCTTCGCCGAAGTGCACCTTGTGAGCCACCAGGTCCGCGAGGATGCGCCCGGGCGCCCGATCCTGTTCTCGGTGCAGGCTTCCTTCAAGGGTAAGTCATGAGGAACTGCGGATGAGCAACTGCGCATGAGGAACCTGCGCCGCCTTCTCGATGTGCTCGGCCCGGCCGGCGTTGCCGGCGTGGGCGTCGGGATCTTTTGCCTAGCGTTCTACTTCAACGCGCTTGCCCCGGCCGCTGCCGAGCTCGAGCGCCGCACCGCGGTCGCCGAGAAGCGCGTGCCGGTGCAAGGGACGCGCGCCGATCCGGCTGCGGAGCTCGAGCGCTTCTATAGCCGCTTCCCGCCCATCGAGCGCCTTCCCGGCGAACTCGATGCGCTCTACGCGCATGCCAAGATGGCGCGCGTCGAGCTCCGTCAGGGCGAGTACCGCATGGTCCCGGCGGGCGGGCCGCTCGCCGCCTACCATGTCACGCTCCCCGTGCGCGGCAGCTATCCCCAGCTCAGGCAGTTCGTCGGCCGCGTGCTGCAGGAGATGCCGACCACTTCGCTCGATGCGCTGCGCTTCGAGCGGAAAAAGGCTGCCGATGCGCAGCTCGAGGCGCAGGTGCGCCTCACGATCTACTTGCGAAAGGGCACGTCATGAAAGCGCGCTTCTTCGTATTCATCCTCTTCATTGCGGGCTGCGCGGCCGTGGAAGACCCGGTGATCAAGGAGGCGCGCGAGCTTGTCGCCTCGGGCCGCGGCGAGCAGGCGCTCGCGCTCCTCCAGAAGGAGCCGAAGTATCAGCCGGAGTATTACCGCACGCGCGACCTGCTTACGGCGCAATGGCTCGCGCAGGCGGAAACCCTGCGGGTGAATGCCCAGCCCGAAGCGGCGGCCGAGCTGCTGCGCCGTGTCCAGAAGTACGACGCCGGCAATCCACGCGCCCGCGCCGGCCTCGAGCAGCTCGAAGCCGATGCGCGCCACCGCCCCATCATCGGCAACGCCCAGAGGCTTGTTAGGGAGGAAAGCTACCTCGAGGCGCAGGACCTGCTGCGGCCGGTGCTGGTCGAGAACCCGCAGAGCCGCGAAGCGCGAAGGCTGCAACGCCTGATTGAGGAGCGCACCGCGAAGCCAGCCATCGTTACGCCGCGTCTCAAGACAGCGACTACCCAGCCGATCTCTCTGGAGCTCCGAGACGTCGCGTTGCGCGCGGTGTTCGACATGATCTCGCGAGCGACCGGCGTAAGCTTCGTGCTCGACAAGGATGTTCGGGCCGACCAGCGCACGACGATTGTCGTGCGTAACGCCTCGCCGGAAGAGCTCATACGGCTCGTGCTCGCCACCAACCAGCTCGAGCAGAAGATCGTCAACGAGACCACCGTGCTGGTGTTTCCCAATACGCCGCAGAAGCAGCGCGAGTACCAGGAGCTCGTGGTGAAGAGCTTCTACATCGCCAACGCCGACGTGCGGCAGACCGCGAACATGATCCGCACCATGTTGAAGACGCGCGATATCTTCATTGACGAGAAGGTCAACCTCCTCGTCATCAAGGACACGCCGAACGCGGTGCGCCTCGCCGAGCGCCTGATCGCGGCGCAGGACCTGGCCGAGCCCGAGGTCATGCTTCAGGTAGAGGTGCTCGAGATGAGCACTACCCGCTTGCTCGAGCTCGGCATCAAATTCCCCGACTCGGTGGCGTGGAGCCTGGTCGGTGCGGCGGGTATCCCGGGCGTGGTCAGCCTGCCGGAGTGGCTCAACCGGGGGTCGGAGCTCGTGCAGCTCAGATTCACCGATCCGCTTTTCCTGGTGAGCTTCCTGCAACAGGACGGGAGCACCAACGTGCTCGCAAATCCGCGCATTCGAGTAAAGAACAAGGAGAAGGCACGCGTTCACATCGGCGACCGCGTCCCGGTGATTACCACCACCGCGGCGGCGACGGGCGGCTTCGTTTCGGAGTCCGTCTCCTATCTCGATGTGGGTCTCAAGCTCGAGGTCGAGCCGATCATCTACCTCGAAGACGAGGTAGGCATCCGGGTGGGGCTGGAGGTCAGCAACATCGCCCGCGAGATTCGCACCGTCGGGAGCAACACGCTCACCTACCAGATCGGCACGCGCAATGCGAACACGATGCTGCGGTTGCGCGACGGCGAGACCCAGATCCTCGCCGGATTGATCAACGACCAGGATCGCAGGACGGCGAGCCGCGTTCCGGGCGTCGGTGACCTCCCGGTGCTCGGACGACTCTTCTCGCACACGCGCGACGAGACGCTGAAGACAGAGATCGTGCTTTTGATCACGCCGCGCCTCGTGCGTACGCTGGCGCGGCCCGACGCGCGCTCGATGGAGTTCGCCGCCGGCACCGAAGCGTCCGCCGGTTCGCCCGCCGGCGCCGTGCCCCTGGTGCTTCCGCCGCAACCCCAGCCGCCCGCGCCTGCCAAGCCGGCGGCGCCGCCCACCCCGCCCGCCGGAGCCGAGCAGGTGCCGTTCGGAGGCGTCAAGCCGCCGCAATGAGGGCGCGCGGATTCACGCTGATCGAGCTCGTCACCGCGGTGGCGATCGTGGCCATCCTCGCCTCGGCGGTCTTGCCGCTCAACGAGCTCGTCGTGCAGCGCGCGAAGGAGCAGGACCTGAGGCGTGCGCTGCGCGAGATCCGGACCGCGATCGACGCCTACAAGCAAGCGTCCGACGACGGTCGCATTCCGAAGCGCGTTGGCGAATCGGGCTACCCGAAGCGCCTGGAAGACCTCATCCAGGGAGTTGAAGACGAGAAGAGCCCGAAGCACGAGCGCATGTACTTCCTGCGCCGGCTTCCCCGGGATCCATTCGCACCGAACGAAGCTTCCGCCCCCGAATCGTGGGGCAAACGCTCCTACGCAAGCCCGCCGGACGACCCGCGCGAGGGCGACGATGTGTTCGACGTCTTCACCCTCGCCCCCGGCAAAGGCATCAACGGTCGCCCTTATCGCGAATGGTAAAAAGAAAGAAGCCTCATCTTACAGGCTTCACTCTCATCGAGCTTCTGATCGTGCTGGCGATCATAGCGACCCTGCTCACGATCGCCGTACCACGCTACTACGGTAGCCTTGACCGCTCGAAAGAGGCGGTGCTGAAGGAGAACCTTTACCAGATGCGCGACGCGATCGGGAAATACTACGGCGACAAGGGCAAGTACCCCGAATCGCTGGAGGCGCTCGCGTCGGACAAGTACCTGCACAGGGTTCCGCTCGACCCGATCACCGAGAGCGCTACTACCTGGGTCTTGGTATCGCCCCCCGACCCGCAGAAAACCGGCGTCTACGATGTGAGGAGCGGCGCGCCCGGAAAGGCGCTCGACGGCACGGAGTTCGCAACGTGGTGAAGCGCGAGAGCGGATTCACCTACATCACAGTGCTCTTTGTGGTTGCGATGATGTCCGGCGGGCTCGCGCTGATCGGCGAGGTTTGGCACACGGCGAACGTGCGCGAGAAGGAAGCCGAGCTCCTGCACATCGGGAACGAGTACCGCAAGGCGATTGAGCGCTATTACCTCTCCGGTCCGTCGCTCCAGTACCCGAAGAATCTTTCGGACCTGATCAAGGACCCACGCCAGCCAGGCACTGTACGTCATCTGCGCCGGCTCTATCCCGACCCGATCACCGGCAAGGACGACTGGGGCCTCGTCAAGTCGGCTGACGGCGGCTTCGCCGGGGTCTTCAGCCTGTCCGCGGAACCGCCGCTTAAGACGTCCGGCTTCGCCGTGCGCGATGCCTCGTTCGAGGGAAAGACGAAATACTCCGACTGGCAGTTCGTGTTCGCGCCGGCGCAGGGCACGGCAGCGAAGCCCGGGGCCAAACCGGAAGCAAAGCCGGGCGCCACGCCCAACGTGCCGACCGTGCCGACGACGCCGAACATGCCCGGAACGCCCACCGTGCCGGCCACGCCGAGCCTGCCTGGCGGGGCAGCTCCCAGGGGCTAGGTCGCTATTCCGGAATTGTCAGAGCGCCGTTCTCAAAGGTGATCGGGTCGCTCGATTTCGTTTATTGGATCGCCGTGCGGAAGGCGCCGAGCTGCTCGTGCGCGATCGCGCGGCCCGAGGCGCCCTGCAGGCTGAGCGCGCCCATGCTGAGCTCCGCGGTAATCCCGGCCTTGATCGGCCGGAAGGTCACGACGACGAGCTCGGCGTCGTTGCCTGCGGCCGCAGCTGGCGAACTCGCACCGACGAAGATGGATCCATCGGGATTGACGCGGTAAGTGAAGCTGCCTTGGCCGAAGAACTTCCCTGGCCGTACATTGACCGGCTGCAGCACGTCCGGCGCGAATCGAAGCTGCATCGGCGCGGCGCGCAGCAGCTCCGTAGTGCTTACGCGAAGCGTGACGCTGAAGCTTTCGCCGGCGGCCACGCGCTCGGGGCCTTCCCAACGAAGCTGCGCGGGTCCCGCGCTTGTCGCTCCACTCGCGCTCGCCGTGGCCGGCGCAGCGGGCGCGGGAGCGGCCACAAGTGGCGGTGCGCGCTCGGCATCGAGCGCGGAGTTCACCACGATGCGATCCCGCGTGCCCAGCGGGAGATAGACGAGATCGATCCGCTCGGCGCTGATCGACTCGACCTTGTACATCCCGTCGAGCGTGTCGCCTGCCTTCACCGGGAACACGACGTCGCCTTTCGAGATGAGCACCTCTTCTTCCGACCCTTTGCGGACCTTGCCGGCGAATCGGTAGGGCACGGGCGGCGCAACCGGCGTCGGCGCGACGACGGGCGCGGGCTGCGGCTTCTTCGCCACCGGCGTTGGCGGCGGAGGAGCGCCGAAAAGCTCGCCCTGCGTGCGGGAAAGGCCGCGACGCTCAGGCAGCTCCAGACGCTCGGCCGGAGTCACTTTGCGCGTGGTGCGCGTGTCGGCACGCTCGGTTTGCGCGACCGCCAGCCCGCCGCGCGGCGCGGGCTCATCGAGCAGCACATACCCGACGATCGCGGCGGCACCAAGAAGCAATAACCTGCGCACTCGCACCCGCATCTCCTTGCTGATGCTTCCGGTTCTAAAGCTCTGCCTTCACCGGAGCATGATCAGAAGGACGTTCGCGCTTTCGCGGTTCGGTGTCAATCCCACAGTCGTCGCATAGGTCGGCAAGCTGGGGGGAGAGCAGGATGTGGTCGATGCGCAGCCCCCAGCCGCGCTGGAAGGCATTCAGGCGGTAATCCCACCAGGTGAACTGCTTTTCAGGCTGGTCGAACAGCCGAAAGGCGTCCCTGAGGCCGGCTTTCAACATTCCCTGGAAGGCGGCGCGCTCAGGCTGGGAGAAGTGAATCTTGCCTGCCCAACGCTTGGGGTCGTGGACATCGCGCGGCTCGGGGGCGATATTGAGGTCCCCAAGAACGGCGAGCCGGGGCCGTCTTTCCAACTCGGGTCCCAGCCACGCGGTCAACGCTCGATACCAGCGTAGCTTGTATGCGTATTTCTCGGTCCCCGGGGCTTCGCCGTTTGGCGCGTAGAGGCAGAGCACGCGCGACGGACCGAAAGGAGTGTCGACGGTGGCCGCGATGACGCGCTTCGGGTCGTCGGGGAAGTCCGGGATCCCGTGCTGGACGTCGGTGAGCGCGGTGCGCGCGAGGATCGCTACGCCGTTATACGCCTTCTGCCCGCAGTACACCGCCTGGTAGCACGCGCCCTGAATCTCGGCGAGCGGGAAGTTGTGATCCTCGGTCTTCGTCTCCTGAAGGCACATCACGTCCGGCTGGTGCGAACGCAGCCAGTCGAGGAGGTGCGGCAGGCGAATCTTGAGGGAGTTGACGTTCCAGGTCGCGAGCCGCACCTACGCCGCGATCATTCCGTTGTGGCGCAGGAGCGCCTCGACGTTCGGCTCGCGGCCGCGGAAGGCGCGGAACGATTCCGCTGCGGGACGGCTGCCGCCGACGGCGAGGATCTCGTCGCGAAAGCGCGCGCCCGCATCGGGATTCAGCACCCCTTTTTCTTCGAACAGGCTATAGGCGTCCGCAGAAAGCACCTCGGCCCACTTGTAGCTGTAGTAGCCCGCCGCATAGCCGCCGCCGAAGATGTGGCCGAAGCTGTTCGGGAAGCGGTTGTATGCCGGCGGAAAGAGCACTGCGACCTGCTTGCGCACCTCTTCGAGCAGGTCGAGCGCGCTGCGGCCGCTCGCCGGGTCGAAATCCGAGTGCAGCCGCATGTCGAACACCGCGAACTCGATCTGGCGCAGCATCGCGAGCCCGCTCTGGAAGTTCTTGGCGGCGAGCATGCGGTCGAACAGGTTTCTCGGAATCGGCAGACCCGTATCAACGTGCCGGGTCATTTCGCGCAGCACGTCCCACTCCCAGCAGAAGTTCTCCATGAACTGGCTCGGCAGCTCAACCGCGTCCCATTCAACGCCGCTAATGCCCGAGACGCCGAGATCCTCGACCTGGGTAAGCAGATGGTGCAGCCCGTGCCCGAACTCGTGGAAGAGCGTGAGCACCTCGTCGTGCGTGAAGAGCGCAGGCTTGCCTCCAACCGGACGCGAAAAGTTGCAGTTCAGGTACGCCACCGGGATCTGAATGCGATCGCCCTTGCGCCGGCGCGAGATCGCGTCGTCCATCCAAGCCCCGCCGCGCTTCGTTTCGCGCGCGTACAGGTCGATATAGAACTGGCCGATGGTGGCTCCGTTCGCGTCGCGCACTTCGAAAAAGCGCACGTCGGGATGCCAGGTGGGGGCGTGGGCGGGAACGAACTTCACGCGGTAGAGCTGCTCCGCAACGCGGAAAAGACCGCGCATCACCACTTCCTCCGGAAAGTACTGCTTCACTTCCTGGTCGGAGAACGAGTAGCGCTTAAGGCGCAGCTTCTCGGAAGCGTACGCGACGTCCCACGCTTGCAGGTCTTCGATTCCCAGCTCATCGCGGGCGAAGGTTCTCAGCTCGTGAACATCCTGCTCCGCGAACGGCCGCGCACGGCGCGCGAGGTCGTCGAGGAAGGCGAGCACCTGGCTCGAGGACTCGGCCATTTTCGGCACGAGCGAGACCTCGGCGAAATCGCGGTAACCGAGGAGCTGCGCGAGCTCGCGGCGCAGAGGCACGATTTTCGCGATGAGCGGCGCATTGTCCCACTGCGGGTTGCCGAATTCCGAGGCGCGCGTGCTGCTCGCGTGATACATCTTCTCGCGGAGCGAGCGGTCGTCGGCGTACTGCATCACGGGGAGGTAAGACGGCATGTGGAGCGTGAATTTCCATCCGTCCTTGCCCTCCTTCTGTGCGGCCTCGCGCGCGGCTTGAAGAACATCTTCCGGAATGCCCGAAATTGGGTCTTTTGGGACGCAAATCGAAAAGGCGTTGGTAGCGTCCAGCAGGTTCTCGGAGAACTTCGCCGAAAGGCGCGCGAGCTCTTCCTGGATCTCCGCGTAGCGCTGCTTCTTGTCCGACGGTAGCTCGGCGCCGCCGAGGCGGAAGTCGCGCAACGCGTTTTCAACGATCTTCTTCCGCGCCGCGTTCAGCATGGAAAACTCGTTCGAATCCCTGAGCGCCTTGTATTTCTCGAACAGCTGCAGGTTCTGGCCGAGCTCGGTCCAGTACTTGGTGACCTTCGGCAGGTTCGTGTTGTAGACCTCGCGCAGCTCGGGGCTATCCATCACCGCGTGCAGGTGCGCGACCTGGCCCCAGGCGCGGCCGAGGCGCTCGTTCGCGTCCTCGAGCGGTGCGATGAATTCATTCCATGTGGGTTTCGCCTGGACCACGGCTTGCGTGGTGGCGCGTGCGTCGGCGAGTAGCTGATCTACGGCAGGCGTGACCTGCTCGGGCTTGAGGTCCGCGAAGCGCGGCAGGCCGGAAAAATCAAGAAGCGGGTTTTTCTCTTGCGGCAGCACGGAGGCAGTTCTCCAGCAGCATTGCGATCGTCATTGGGCCGACGCCGCCGGGCACCGGCGTGATCCAGCCCGCGATGTCTTTGACAGCGTCGAAGTCCACATCGCCTGCGAGCTTGCCGTCGGGCAGGCGATTCACGCCGACGTCGATCACGCAGGCTCCGGGTTTGACCATGTCCGTGCCGACGAGTTTCGCCCGTCCGACCGCGGCGACCAGAATATCCGCTTGCCGCGTAATGGTTTCAATTTCCGGAGTTTTCGAATGGCAGATGGTGACGCTCGCGTCCTTTTGCAGGAGCAGAAGCGCGAGGGGCTTGCCGACGATGTTAGAGCGGCCGATGACCACCGCATGGCGTCCGGCCAAGGGCACGCCGGCCTGCTCGATGAGCCGCATGACGCCGAGTGGCGTGCACGGCACGACGCCCGGCCGCCCGGCGAGCAGCGCGCCCAGGTTCGCCTCGTGGAAGCCGTCGACATCCTTCGCCGGCGCAACCGTCTCGAGAACGCGCGCGGCGTCGATATGCCTCGGGAGCGGGAGCTGCACCAGGATGCTATGGACGGCGGGGTCCCGGTTTAGGGCATCCACTTTTTCGAGAACAACCGCTTCGGTAACGTCCCGCCTGAACTCGTACAGCTCGGAATGCATGCCGATCTCGGTGGCGGCCACAGTCTTGTTGCGCACGTAGACGCGCGAGGCGGCGTCGTCGCCAGCGAGGATCACGGCGAGCCCCGGCCGTACTCCGCGCTGCACAAGCGCGTCGACCCGCAGCTTCATCTCGGTGCGAAGCCGCGACGCGAGCGATTTTCCGTCGAGGATCCGGGCTGCCATGGGGCCGCGCAGTCTAGCATTGCCCCCATTTTCTGGTTAAGCTTGCCTCGCCCTCCTGCAGCAAGACTGAGTCATACCTGAGTCATACATATGTCTGCCGTTCCACAATTCCCGGCCGCGAACGATCCCGACGCGCTTGAAACCCAGGAATGGCTCGATGCCCTGGAAGCGGTGCTCGAGCGCGAGGGGCCGGAGCGCGCGCACTACCTGCTCGAGCGGCTGATCGACAAGGCGCGTCGCTCGGGCGCGTACATCCCGTTCTCGCCGAACACGGCGTACATCAACACCATCCCGCCGCACATGGAGGAGCGCTCGCCGGGCAACGTCGCGCTCGAAGAGCGCATCCGCTCCATCTGCCGCTGGAACGCGATGGTGATGGTCGCGCGCGCGAACAAGAACGACGACGAGCTCGGCGGCCACATCGCCAGCTTTGCGTCTGTCGGCACGCTCTTCGGCACCGGGCAGCAGCATTTCTGGAACGCACCGCACGACGGGCACGGCGGCGATCTCATCTACTTTCAGGGCCACTCGTCGCCGGGCGTGTACGCGCGCTCGCTCCTGGAAGGAAGGCTTTCGCAGGATAGATTGCTGAGTTTCCGCCGCGAGGTAGACCGCAAAGGCGTCTCGTCGTATCCCCATCCGTGGCTGATGCCGGATTACTGGCAGTTCCCGACCGTGTCGATGGGCCTCGGCCCGATCCAGGCCATCTACATGGCGCGTTTCCTCAAGTATCTGCAGGCGCGCGGCCTCGCCGACACGGGGAAGCGCAAGGTATGGATGTTCTGCGGCGATGGAGAGATGGATGAGCCGGAGTCGATGGGCGCGATCGGGCTTGCCGCACGCGAGAAGCTCGACAACCTGATCTTTGTGGTGAATTGCAATCTGCAGCGCCTCGACGGCCCGGTGCGTGGCAACGGCAAGATCATCCAGGAGCTCGAAGGCGACTTCCGTGGCGCCGGCTGGAACGTGGTCAAGGTGATCTGGGGCTCGTATTGGGATCCGCTGCTCGCGCGCGACAAGGACGGAATCCTCCTTCGCGTAATGGAGGAGACCGTCGATGGCGAGTACCAGAACTACAAGGCGAACGACGGCGCCTTCGTGCGCAAGAACTTCTTCGGCAAGCACCCCAAGCTGCTCGAGATGGTTTCGCGCATGACTGACGAGGACATCTGGCGCTTGAACCGCGGCGGCCACGACCCGCACAAGGTCTACGCGGCCTACGCGGCGGCGGTGAAGCACAAAGGCCAGCCCACCGTAATCCTCGCCAAGACGATCAAGGGCTTCGGCCTCGGCAAGCAGGGCCAGGCGAAGAACCCGACACACCAGTTGAAAAAGATCGACACCTCCACGATCAAGGAGATGCGCGATCAGTTTGCGATCCCGATCCCGGACGAGAAACTCGACGAGCTGCCGTTCTACATTCCGGCGCCCGACTCGCCGGAGATGAAGTACCTGCACGAGCGCAGAAAGGCACTCGGTGGCTATTTGCCGCAGCGTCGTGCGAAGGCGGACAAGATCCCAGCCGTGCCTTCGCTGAGCGCCTTCGACCCGCTTCTGAAAGGCTCGGGCGAGGGCCGCGAGATCTCGACGACGATGGCCTTCGTTCGCGTGCTCACCGCGCTCGTGCGCGACAAGGAAATCGGCAAGCACGTCGTGCCGATCGTGCCCGACGAGGCGCGCACCTTCGGCATGGAGGGCATGTTCCGCCAGCTCGGGATCTTCGCTCCCGAGGGCCAGAAGTACGAGCCGGTCGACAAAGACCAGGTCATGTACTACCGCGAGGACAAGTCGGGGCAGATCCTGGAGGAAGGTATCAACGAAGCCGGTGCTTTTTCCTCCTGGATCGCGGCGGCGACCTCGTACAGCCATTCGAACCAGGTGATGGTGCCGTTCTATATCTTCTATTCGATGTTCGGCCTGCAGCGCATCGGCGACCTCGCGTGGGCCGCCGCCGATCAGCGCGCGCGCGGCTTCCTGCTCGGAGCAACCGCCGGCCGCACCACGCTGAACGGCGAAGGGCTGCAGCACGAAGACGGCCACTCGCACGTGCTCTCTTCCGTAGTCCCCAACTGCATCTCGTACGACCCGACTTACGGTTACGAAATCGCGGTCATCGTGCACGACGGCCTGCGCCGCATGGTGACGAACCAGGAGGATGTGTACTACTACGTCACTCTGATGAACGAGAATTACGAGCACCCGGCGATGCCGCAGGGCTCCGAGCAGGGCATTCTCAAGGGGATGTATTTGCTTCGTGAATCCAAGTCCAAAGCCAAAGCGCGTGTACAGCTCCTCGGCTCGGGGACCATCCTGCGTGAAGTCGAGGCGGCCGCCGAGCTCCTCGAAAAAGACTGGGGCGTAGCGGCGGATGTTTGGAGCGCGACGAGCTTCACCGAGCTGCGGCGCGACGGCCTTGCCGCCGATCGCTGGAACATGCTTCACCCGGACGCGAAACCGAAAGTTCCTTATGTAAGCGAGACACTCGAGAAGCGGCTGGCCGGCCCCGTGGTCGCGGCGAGCGACTACATGAAGGCCTTCGCCGACCAGATCCGGCCTTTCATTCCGAAGGACCGGGTCTACCGCGTGCTCGGCACCGATGGCTTCGGCCGCTCCGACTCGCGTGCAAAGCTGCGCCACTTCTTTGAGGTGAACCGGTACTTTGTCGCCATCGCGGCGCTGAAGGCGCTGGCGGACCAGGGTGAGGGCAAAGCGAAGACGGTGGCCGATGCCATCAAGAAGTACGGCCTTGACCCGGAGAAAGCGGATCCGACCACCGTATGAGCCAGGTCGTCGTCCCCGACATCGGCGACTTCAAGGACGTTGAAGTCATCGAGGTGCTGGTCAAGCCGGGCGACGCGATATCGAAGGAACAGTCGCTCATCACGCTCGAATCCGACAAGGCCACGATGGAGATCCCGTCGCCGGCGGCGGGCGTGGTCAAGCAGCTCACGATCAAGGTCGGCGACAAAGTGTCCAAGGGCTCGCCGATCCTCGTGCTCGACGACAAGGGAAACGGCGAGGCCCCCCCGGAGCCCGAGGACAAGCCGAAGGCCCAGCCGGCGCCGAAGGCGACGGGCAGCGAGGCGACGACCGTGCCGGTCCCGGACATCGGCGACTTCAAGGACGTTGAAGTCATCGAGGTGCTGGTTAAGCCGGGCGACGCGGTATCGAAGGAGCAGTCGCTCATCACCCTTGAGTCGGACAAAGCGACGATGGAGATCCCGTCACCCGCAGCCGGCGTGGTGCGGGAATTGAAAGTCAAGGTCGGCGACAAGGTGTCGAAGGGCTCTGCGATATTGCTTCTCGACTCGACGTCAGCACTTGCACGGGCCCCGGAAAAAGCCAAGCCCGCGGCGCCAGCCCCGCCGCCCGCGTCTGCGCCGGCAGCCTTGCCGATGCAGATCCATGGCACACGGCCGGTGCCGCGCGAGCCGCGCGAGGAAACGCGCGCTAAGCCGCACGCCAGCCCGTCGGTACGCAAGTTCGCGCGCGAGCTCGGTGTCGATCTCGGAGTGGTGCAAGGCAGCGGGCCGAAGGGGCGCATCCTGCATAGCGATGTGCAGGCATTCGTCAAAGGCGTAATCCAGCAGAAGGCTCCGGTGGCAGCGAAGGCCGAAGGGGGTGCGCTGCCCTTCAACCTGCCCGCGTGGCCGGAAGTCGACTTCGCCAAGTTCGGCCCGGTCGAGACCAAGCCTCTCTCGCGCATCCAGAAGCTCTCGGGGCCTTACCTGCACCGCAACTGGATCTCGATCCCGCACGTGACCCAGTTCGACGAGGCCGACATCACCGACCTCGAGGCGTTCCGCAAGGCGCAGACCGTCGAGACCGAGAAGAAGGGCTTCAAGCTGACGATGCTCGCCTTCATGATCAAGGCCTGCGTCACCGCGCTGAAGCAATTCCCCCAGTTCAACGCGTCGCTCGAGAAGTCGGGCGAGAGCCTGATCGTCAAGAAGTACTACCACATCGGCGTCGCGGTCGACACGCCGGGCGGCCTCGTCGTTCCGGTGGTGCGCGACGCCGACCGCAAGGGCGTGTTCGACATCGCCAAGGAGCTGGGCGATATTTCCAAGCTCGCGCGCGACGGCAAGTTGAAGCCCGGCGACATGCAGGGCGGCACCTTCTCCATCTCGAGCCTCGGCGGTATCGGCGGCACTGCGTTCACGCCCATCATTAACGCGCCGGAAGTGGCGATCCTCGGTGTCTCGCGCAGCGCGACTCGGCCCGTGTGGGACGGCAAGCAATTCGCGCCGCGCCTCATGCTTCCGCTGTCGCTTTCCTACGATCATCGCGTCATCGACGGCGCCACCGCCGCCCGCTTCTCCGCTTTCCTCGTCTCGGTGCTTTCCGACATCCGCAAGTTGATCCTCTAGATGGCCGGCACCGAGGTGAAAGTGCCCGACATCGGGGACTTCAAGGACGTCGAAGTCATCGAGGTGCTCGTCAAGCCGGGCGACGCGATCGCCAAGGAGCAATCGCTCATCACGCTGGAATCGGACAAGGCGACGATGGAGATCCCGTCGCCGGACGCCGGAGTGGTGAGGGAGCTCCGCATCAAGGTGGGCGACAAGGTTTCGAAGGGCTCGCCCATCCTTCTGCTGGAAGCCTCGGCCAAGGCGGAAGCTCCCGCCAAGGCGCCTGCGAAGATGCCCGAGGCGCCGAGAGCGGCTGCGCCAGCGCCGGCGGCGGGTGCGGATGTGGAGTGCGACATGCTTGTGCTCGGTGCGGGGCCCGGTGGCTACTCAGCGGCGTTCCGCGCAGCGGATCTGGGGATGAAGACCGTGCTGGTCGAGCGCTATCCGACGCTCGGCGGGGTATGCCTGAACGTCGGCTGCATCCCCTCCAAGGCGCTCTTGCACACCGCGGCGATCATCGACGGCGCGCGCGCGCTCGCTTCGCACGGCATCACTTTCGGCGAGCCGAAAGTGGATCTCGGCAAACTGCGCGCTTTCAAGGACAAGGTGGTCGGCAAGCTGACCGGCGGCCTCGCCGGCATGGCTAAGATGCGCAAGGTCACGGTGATTCAGGGCGTTGGAGCTTTTCTGGACAGGAATCGCCTTCAGGTGGACGGCAAAACCACCATCCGTTTCACCTCAGCGATCATCGCCGCGGGCTCCCAAGCTGCGAAGCTTCCGTTCCTGCCCGAGGATCCGCGTATCGTGGACTCGACCGGTGCGCTCGAGCTGCGCTCGCTGCCGAAGAAGCTGCTGGTCATCGGCGGCGGCATCATCGGCCTCGAGATGGGCACGGTGTACTCCACCCTCGGCGCGCGGTTGGACGTGGTCGAGATGATGGACGGCCTGATGCTCGGCGCCGATCGCGACCTTGTCGCGGTGTGGCAGAAGTTCAACGCGCCGCGCTTCGACAAGGTGATGCTGAAGACCAAGACGACGAAAGCTGAAGCTGGAAAAGACGGTATCCGGGTGAGCTTCGACGGCGCCGATGCAAAGACCTACGACCTGGTCCTTGTCTCCGTGGGGCGCGTGCCCAACGGCAAAAGAATTGCTGCGGACAAGGCCGGAGTGGCTGTGGATGAAAAAGGATTCATCCCGGTCGATAGCCAGATGCGTACCAACGTTGCGAACATCTACGCGATCGGAGATGTCGCCGGCAATCCGATGCTCGCACACAAGGCGGTGCACGAGGGCCACGTCGCAGCGGAGGCGGCCTCGGGCAGGAAGTCGCACTTCGACGCGCGCGTCGTGCCGTCGGTGGCATACACCGATCCGGAGATCGCCTGGGTGGGGCTGACCGAGGACGAGGCGAAGAAGAGCGGCGTGGCCATCGGAGTGGCGAAGTTCCCGTGGGCGGCGTCCGGGCGCGCGATCGCCAACGCGCGCGATGAAGGCTTCACCAAGCTCATCTTCGACGCCGAGAGCCACCGCATCGTGGGCGGCGGAATCGTCGGCCTCGGCGCCGGTGACCTGATCAGCGAGCTCGCGCTCGCCGTCGAGATGGGCTCGGACGCGACCGATATCGGCAAGACCATCCACCCGCATCCCACCACCGCGGAATCGGTCGGCATGGCGGCCGAGGTGTTCGAGGGCGTCTGCACGGACTTGCCGCCGCAGCGCAAGAAGTGAAGGCGAAGCCATGAATCAGGATGCGCTCAAAGAGTTCGTCGCCCGTGAGGCTTTGAAGCACGTCGTCGAGGACGCGATCGTCGGCGTGGGCTCCGGCTCGACCGTGTTCAAATTCATAGAGTTTCTTTCTGCAGTAAAAAACAGAATAGAAGGCGCGGTCTCGGCCTCCGAGGCGAGCACCGAGCGGCTGAAGAAGCTCGGCATCCGCGTAGTGGACCTCAACAGCGTGAACGAGCTGCCGGTGTACATCGATGGCGCCGACGAGGTCACCGAGCACCTGCAGATGATCAAGGGCGGCGGCGGTGCGCTCACGCGCGAGAAGATCACCGCCGCGGTGGCGCGCAAGTTCGTATGCATCTGCGACAGCTCAAAGCTTGTCCCGGTGCTCGGCAAGTTTCCGGTTCCGATCGAGGTGATCCCGACGGCGCGCAGCTATGTCGCGCGCGAGGTCGTGAAGATGGGCGGGCACCCCGAGCTGCGTCAGGGCTTCACCACAGACAACGGCAATGTCATCCTCGACTGCCATGGGATGACGCTGCTCGACCCGCCCAAGACCGAATCGGAGCTCAACCAGATTGCCGGCGTAGTGGCGAACGGCATCTTCGCGCGCCGCCCGGCGGACGTGCTTCTCTTAGGAGAAGCCTCCGGCGTGCTTACCAAGAAACGAATTTAGTTGGGCCGGGCTGTCTTCCTGCTGTCGCTGGCGGCGTTCGCCAGCGCGGCCAGCCTGCGCGCCACCGACCCGCTGCTTCCGCTGATCGCCGAAGAGTTCGGCGTAACTGCGGGTGCAGCGTCGGCCGCGGTCACTGCGTTCGCGCTTTCCTACGGCCTGTTGCAGGTGGTGTGCGGGCCGCTCGGCGATCGGTTCGGCCGCTACCGCACCATTGCGGCCGCCGCCGGCGTATCAGCGTTCGGCTCGGCGGCGTGCGCCATCGCTCCGTCGCTCGACATGCTCGTGGTCGCGCGCTTGGTGTCGGGAGCGACCATCGGCGCGTTCATCCCGCTCGCGCTCGCATGGATCGGAGATACCGTCGCCTATGAGAAGCGGCAGCCGCTCCTCGCGCGCTTCCTCGTCGGCCAGATGGCCGGCGTCGCCTTCGGCACCGCGGCTGCCGGATGGCTCGCCGAGCATTTCGGCTGGCGCTCGATCTTCTTTGCGCTGTCGGGCTTGCTTCTTCTGATCGCCTCTCTCTTGGTCCTTGAGATACGCACCAACCCTCTCGCCGCTCGCAGCGGCGCGGGTCGAGGCGCGATAACGCGGAGCCTCCAGCGCATGCCGCGGCTGCTCTTGCATCGGCAACTGCAGGTGTTGCTGGCCACGGGGTACGCGGAGGGATTGTTCATCTTCGGCGCGCTCGCGTTCGTGGCGATCTACTTGCAGCGGCGCTACGGTATCGGGCCCGGACTGGCCGGCACGCTCGTGACGGCCTACGCCGCGGGCGGCCTCGCTTATGCGCTGCTCGCGCGCCGCGCACTCAGGCGGTTCGGCGAGCGAGGCCTCGCTACGCTCGGAGGCGTCGCCCTGGTGATCGGTTATGGCGGGCTCGCATTCGCCATGTCACCGTCGCTGGCCACTCTGTGTATTGCAGGCTTGGGACTCGGCTTTTACATGCTGCACACGACCGTGCAGACGCACGTCACGCACGTCACGCCGCAGGAGCGCGGCTCCGCGGTCGCACTTTTCGCCACGTTTCTCTTTCTCGGACAGGCTTCGGGCGTGTGGCTTGGCGCGCAGATCGTCGATACCCTGGGGCTCGCGCCGGTTTTCGTGGCTGCAGCCCTCGGGCTCTTCGTTTTGACCGCGCTCTTCCGCTCTTACTTGTCGGACGGAACGTAGCCCGAGGCGACGTCGGCGCCGGCGCCGAAGAAGTGACGCTCGGTCTGCTCTATGAGGTACTTGCGCGCGCGCGGGTCGGCGAGGTTGAGGCGGTTCTCGTTCACGAGCATGGTCTGGTGCTTGAGCCACTGCGCCCACGCTTCCTTGGACACATTCTCCCATATGCGCTTGCCGAGCGCGCCGGGGTAGGGCGGGAAATCGAGCCCCTCGGCTTCGCGCCCGAGCTTCACGCACTTCACCATTCTCGCCATCGCCGAATTATATTCGTTTGAGAAACACCTTCGAGCCGCGACGCCAGTTATAGAGCGCTTTGCGTTTCTCGGGCAGCGCCTCGACCGGGGCGGCGCGAAAACCCTGCTCGAGAAACCAGTGCGCCGCATGGGTGGTGAGGGCGAAGAGTTTGCGCAGCCGCAGGCTCTGCGCGCGTTCCTCGCAGGCTTTGAGCAGCCGCTCGCCGTAACCGGCGTCCCGGTATTCGGCTGCGACTGCGAAGCAGGCGAACTCGCCGCTCTTGTCGTCGGGAAAGGGATAAAGCGCCGCGCAGCCGACGATGCGCGCGTCGTGCTCCACTACGAGAAAGTTGCCGATCTCGGCTTCGAGCAGCTCGCGGCTTCGCTTTACTAACGTACCGTCGGCCTCGAGCGGCTCAATCAGCGCCAGCATGCCGCGCACGTCTTCGATTTTCGCCGGACGCAGCTTCTCGACGGCGTCGGCGGTGATCATGGTGCCGACGCCGGCGTGGGTGAAAAGCTCGAGCAGGAGCGAGCCTGGCGCGCGCCGCGTCACGAGATGCCCGCGCGTCACGCCGCCCTCGACCGCGCGCGCGACATGCTCGAGCGCTCGCGCCGCGGCCGGCGTGAGCCCGGCCGCCTTCCTGCCGGCGAGCGCTGCCGCCTCGTCCGCGGTGAGTTCGGAGATCAGCTCGCCTTTGCGGTCGGCCGGCAGCCGGTCGGTGTACAGGAGGAGCTTGTCGGCGCGAAGCGCCACCGCGACGCTTTCGGCAACGTCCTCCCAGGCGAGGTTGAAAACCTCCCCCGTGGCCGAATAGCCGAGGTGTGGCACGAGCACGATGTCCGCAACGTCGAGATGCGCGGCGAGCGCCGCTGCGTCGACCTTGCGTACCGCGCCGGTGAACTGGAAATCCACGCCGTTGCGCACGCCAATCGGACGCGCCGTGATGTAATTGCCCGACACGACGCGGATCTGGGCGCGCGCCATCGGCGAGTCGGGCAGCCCCTGCGAGAGCAGCGCCTCGATCTCCAGCCGCAGTATCCCGGCCGCGTGCTTTACCACGGTGAGGGCCTGCTCGTCGGTGATGCGCAAGCCTTGCGCATAGCGCGAGCGCAGTCCCTTGCTCTTCATTTCGGCCTCGATCTGCGGCCGCGCGCCGTGCACCAGCACGAGCCGGATCTCGAGCGAGGCAAGCACATTGACATCGTGGATGAAGCTCTGGAAACGCGTGCGCTCGGCTACCATCTCGCCGCCGAAGGCGATCACGAACGTGCGTCCGCCGAAGTCGTGCACGTAGGGCGCGACCTGCCGGAACCAGCGGACGAAGCTCCCTGAGCTATCCATGTGTAGTTTCTTCAAATTCTACCGGGGGGCCGAAAATCTGCAGGCTGCGCTATGCTCGGCACTTCGGAGGACGAACCGATGAAAACCATCCGCGCGCTGCTTATCGCTATTCTGCTCATCCCGGCGTTGCCGGCGAACGCTGCCGACGAGGAGTCGCCGGCTCTCGGCCATGCGCTCACGCTCATCCATCTTTTCGTGCGTATCGCCGCGGAATCCGAGACGCCGCAACAGAGCCTGAAAGCGGTCGACGACGTGCTGCTCGGGCGCAATGCCGCGGCGAACGAGGCCGCCGCCGGCCTGATGAAGGAAATGCTCGCCGACGTACCGCCTCAGCATCGCGCAACGATCGTCGCGATCGGGCGCGATCTCGCCTCGCTCGCGAGGAAGGACCTGAAGAAGCAATCGAGCGTCGATCCGCTGCAGGCGCGCAGGGACATCACGTCGATGGGGCTCACCTACCACGACTCCAAACAGTTCCTCGACGCGGTCAAGCGCAACGACACCATAGCCGCCGAGCTCTTCATCGCCGCGCGCGGCGTGGACCTCTCGGCGCGAGACTTCTGGGGGCGCGATGCGGTGGATTTCGCTCGTGCCAACGGCAACGAGCGGCTCGCCGAGCTGATCGCTAGGAATCGCCCCGCAGCGCGCTGAGCGCCGCGAGCGCCGCCACCGCAGCCGTCTCGGTGCGCAGCACCCGCGGCCCGAGCGAAGCCGCAATGAAGCCGCTCGACACCAGCGCGGCTTCCTCTTCCGCAGTGAATCCCGCCTCGGGGCCTGCCGCGACCACGAAGTCGTTCCCTTGCAGGGACAATTTTGAAAGCGGCTGTTGAGAGCGAGGGGAAAGCAAGATCCTCGCCGCCGTGCCGCTCGGGCGGTAGTCGGAAAGCGCCATCAGCGCATGCACCTCCGGAATGCGGTTGCGCCCGCATTGCTCGCAGGCGGCGACCACCACCTTGTGCCAGTGCGCATGCCGGCCCTCGGCGCGCTCGCCTTTCGGCCGCGCGACCGAGCGCGCGGCGAGCACGGGTTGCATTGCGGCCACGCCGAGCTCGACCGCCTTGCGCAGCGTGCTGTCCATCTTCTCTCCGGCGGACACTCCCTGCACCAGCATTACGCACAGTGGCGATTCGCGCTCGATCGCCCGGTGCTGGAGGAGGTCGATCGCGATCTTGAGCCGCTGGATGGACGCTATGCGCGCCGCGAATTCGCCACCGCGGCCGTTAAAAACGGTAATGTCCTCGCCCGCGCGCAGGCGCAGCACGTGGATCGCGTGGTGCGCCGCGTCCTCGGGAAGGGTGCACACGCTGCCGGCGCGCAGCGGCGCATCGATGTAAAAGCGCGGCGCCATGCTAGGATTTTTGCATGAAGGCACCCCTGTTCGATCTTCCCGGCGTCGACGGCAGGCGCCATTCGCCGCAAAGCGCGCGCGGCGACAAGGGCCTGCTGGTGATGTTCATCTGCAACCATTGCCCGTACGTGAAGCGCGTGATCGACGGCGTCGTGCGCGACTGCAAAGCGCTCGCGCCGCTCGGGATCGGCTCGATCGCGGTGATGTCGAACGATCCCTCCGACTATCCCGAGGACTCGTTCGAAAACATGAAGCGCGTGGCGCGCGAGAAGGGCTTTCCGTTCCCGTACGCGATCGACGAGACGCAGGATGTCGCGCGCGCCTACGACGCGGTGTGCACGCCAGAGTTCTTCGGCTTCGACGCCGCGCTCGAGCTCCAGTACCACGGCCGTTTCGACGAGATGTTCAAGGCCATGAAACGGATCGCCGAAACCGGCAAGGCGCCGAAGGAGCAGGTTCCTGCGATGGGCTGCTCCATCAAGTGGAAAAGATAATCGGGCTCCGACCCCGATTCGCTACATCGTCGCGCCGACAACCCAAGGCGCGAACTCGTCGTCGCCGTAGCCGAACTCTTCGCTCTTCGACTTCTTGCCCGAGGCGGTCTCGAGGATCAGCTTGAAAAAGCGCTCGCCGGCCTGGGCGATTGTCTCGGTGCCGTCGATGACAGTGCCGCAGTTGAAGTCCATGTCCTCTTCCTGGTGCACGAAGAGCGGCGTGTTGGTGGCGAGCTTGAGCGAAGGCGCTGGCTTGCAGCCGTAGGCCGAGCCGCGACCGGTGGTGAAACAGATCATGTTGGCGCCGCCGGCGACTTGACCCGTGGCCGAGACCGGGTCGTAGCCGGGCGTATCCATGTAGACGAAGCCCTTGGCGGTCACGGGTTCGGCGTATTCGTACACCTCGACGAGGTTGGTGGTCCCGCCCTTCGCCACCGCGCCGAGCGATTTCTCGAGGATGGTCGTGAGCCCGCCCGCCTTGTTGCCGGGCGAGGGGTTATTGTTCATCTCCATCTTGTTGCGAGCGGTGTATTGCTCCCACCAGCGGATCCGCTCGATCAACTTTTCTCCGACCTGCTTGGACACGGCCCGGCGGGTCAGCAGGTGTTCGGCGCCGTAGATTTCCGGTGTCTCGGAGAGAATTGCGGTTCCCCCATTACGAACCAATAAGTCGACTGCGGCGCCCAGCGCGGGGTTCGCGCTGATGCCGGAATAGCCGTCGGACCCGCCGCACTGCAGGCCGAGGATGAGGTGGCTCGCCGGCACGGTCTCGCGCCTGACTTTGTCCGCTTCGGCCAAAATCGCCTCGATGCGCGCGATCCCCTCCCGTACCGCCTTCATCGTGCCGCCCTTCTCCTGGATCGTGTACGCGTGCATGCGGTCGTGCCGCTTGAGGTCTTGAGCGGAAAGGAGGTTATTGATCTGGTTCGCCTCGCAGCCAAGGCCGATCACCTGCGTGGCGAAAAAGTTCGGGTGGCGCGCGTAGCCGGCCATTGTTCGCCGCAGAATGTCCATCCCCTCGCCCTCGGAAGCCATGCCGCAGCCGGTCTTGTGCGTGAGCGCCACCACGCCGTCGACGTTGGGGTATTTCTCAAGGCGGTTCTTGAAGTGGTCGGCCACCATGCGCGCGACGGTGGCCGAGCAGTTCACGCTGGTAAGAATGCCGATGTAGTTGCGCGTCGCCACGCGCCCGTCGGCGCGCACGATGCCCTGAAAGGTCGCGGCGGGAGCGATGTACTGAGTTTCCTTCTCTAGTGAGCAAAAGGCGTAGTCGCGCTGGAAGTCGCCCATCGCGAGGTTGTGCACGTGCACGTGCTCGCCCGCCTTGATGTCACGTGTGGCGAAGCCGATGATCTGGTTGTAGCGCCGCACCGGCTTCCCCTGCGCGATCGCGCGCACCGCGAGCTTGTGTCCGGCCGGGATGGCCGCCGCGGTGCGCACGTTCTCGCGGCTGACGAGCGTGCCGGCTGTGAGCTCCATGCGCGCGATGACGACGTCGTCATCGGCGTGCAGCCGGATGGTCTGTTCGACAGCTTGCAACATACCTACCTCTTCAGCGGGTGCCCTGGCATCAGATCGTACGGGTGTACCCAGCCAGGAAGGGTCTTGATTCGATCGAGCCAGGCCGCGATGGCGGGAAACTCGGCCCAGCTTACGCCGAACTCGTCGGGCCAATATAGGTAGCCGCACAACGAAAGATCGGCGATCGACGGCCGGCTTCCGACTACAAAAGGGCTCTTCTTGAGATGAAGATCCAGCACGATGAGCGAGCCTCGGACGCGTCCGCGCAAGAATTCATGCACCTGTGGCTCGCCGACCTTGGCGAGCGTCACCATGTAGCGCAGCGTGGCGATGTAGCTCGTCAGCTTGTGATTGTCCCAGAGGATCCAGCGCAGGACCTCCAACCGGTCTTCACCCTCGAACTTGCGGAAGTGCTCGGCGAGGTAATGGAGGATCGCTCCGGATTGGGAAAGGCGCTTTCCGTCGTGCTCCAGCACCGGCACTTCGCCCATCTCGTTGATGCTCGCGCGGTACTCCGGGGTGCGGGTCTCTCCGTTGAAAAAGTCTACGAAGCGCGGCTCCCATTTCGCACCGCACAGGCTGAGCATCAGCGCTGCCTTGTAGGCATTGCCGGACTGCGCAAAGCAGTAGAGCTTGAACTCCACGTCAGTGGTTGTCGCGCGGCACGAACGCCCCGCTTTTGCCTACCAGGAAGTCCAGGTCCGCGCCCTGATGCGCCTGGAGCACGTGGTCGAAGTAAAGCTTCCAGTAGCCGCGCTCCAAAGGCGCGCTGGGCGCTTTCCACCTGGCTTTTCGCTTAGAAATCTCTTCCTCGGAAACCAGCAGTTCCAGCTTGCGCTGTGCGACATCGAGCTCGATCTCGTCGCCGTTCTCGACCAGCGCAAGCGGGCCGCCGGCGGCGGCTTCGGGCGAGATGTGCAGGATCACCGTGCCGTACGCGGTGCCGCTCATGCGCGCATCCGAAATGCGCACCATGTCGGTGATGCCCTTCTTCAGGACCTTGGGGGGAAGCGGCATGTTGCCTACTTCCGCCATGCCGGGATAGCCCCTCGGACCGCAGTTCTTGAGCACCATGACTGAGCGCTCGTCGATCTCGAGCGCCGAGTCGTCGATGCGCTTGTGGAAGTCCTCGATGTTCTCGAACACTACCGCGTGGCCGCGGTGGCGCATGAGCTTGGGGCTCGCTGCCGAGGGCTTGATGATCGCGCCGTCGGGACACAGGTTGCCGCGCAGCACCGCAATGCCGGTGTTTTCCTTGAAGGGTTGCTTGAAAGGCGTAATTACATCGCGGTTCCAGCAAGGCGCGTCCTGGACGTTCTCCCACTGCGTCTTGCCGTTCACCGTAAGAACGTCCTTATTCAAGAGAGAATTTTCTCCAAGTTCGCGCAAGACTGCCGGCACGCCGCCGGCGTAGTAGAAGTCCTCCATCAGGTATTTGCCGGAGGGCATGAGGTTGACGAGGGTGTGCACGCCGCGGCCGAGGCGGTCAAAGTCTTCGAGTCCCAACTCCACGCCGATGCGCCGCGCGATCGCGATCAGGTGGATGACCGCGTTGGTCGAGCCGCCGATCGCGGCGAGCGCGCGGATCGCGTTCTCGAAGGCCGGGCGCACCAGGATTCTTGAAAGGGTCAGGTCTTCCTTCACCATCTCCACGATGCGCCGTCCGGCCGTCCGGGCCAGCACATTGCGCCGCGCGTCCACCGCGGGGATCGCGGCATTGCCCGGCATCCCGACGCCGAGCGCCTCGATCATCGAGGCCATCGTCGAGGCGGTGCCCATCGTCATGCAGTGGCCGTGCGAGCGGTGCATGCACGACTCGGCCTCATGGAACTCCTCCAGCGTAATCTTGCCGGCGCGCAAGTCTTCGGACATCGACCAGGTGTTCGTGCCCGAACCGATGTCGGTGCCGTGGTATTTGCCGGAGAGCATCGGGCCGCCTGAGACAAGGATTGCCGGCAGGTCGACGCTCGCCGCGCCCATCAGCGTCGCGGGCGTGGTCTTGTCGCAGCCCGCAAGGAGCACGACGCCGTCGAGCGGGTTGGCGCGAATCGACTCCTCGACATCCATGCTGGCGAGATTACGGTAGAGCATCGCGGTCGGCCTGAGCAGGGTCTCGCCGAGCGACATCACGGGGAATTCCAGCGGGAAGCCGCCGGCCTCGAGGATGCCGTGGCGCACATGATCCGCAAGCACGCGGAAGTGGGTGTTGCACGGCGTAAGCTCGGACCAGGTGTTGCAGATGCCGATGACCGGCCGGCCGTCGAACTGGTCCTGCGGCACGCCGCGGTTCTTGACCCAGCTGCGGTAGATGAAGCCGTAGATGTCCTGCCGTCCGAACCACTGGACAGACCTGGGTTTGGCTTTCTTAATAGGTCGCTCTCCCTCCGGAGATATCGAAAACCCCGCCGGTGGAGAAGCTGCAGTCCTCGCTGGCGAGCCAGCACGCGAGCGCCGCGATCTCTTCCACCTTGACGAAGCGGCCCATCGGGATTTTCGAGAGCATGTATTGCGCGAACTCTTCGGTGACCTGCTCCAGGATGGCGGTCTGCGCCGCGGCGGGCGTCACGCAGTTGACCAGGACCCCGGTCTGGGCAAGCTCCTTGCCGAGCGACTTGGTAAACGCGATGAGGCCGCCCTTTGCCGCGCCGTAGGCCGCGGCGTTCGGATTGCCTTCCTTCCCGGCGATCGAGGCGATGTTGACGATGCGGCCGTAGCGTGCGCCCGTCATATGCGGCACAACCGCGCGGCAGCAAAGGAAGGGTCCCGTGAGATCGATGTCGATGACGCGCTTCCATTCCTCGACCGGATAGTCGACCACCGGCTTGCTCAACCCCGCGATGCCGGCGTTGTTGACCAGCACGTCGATCTTGCCGAGGGCGTCGAGCGCATTCTTCGTGCCGCGCGCGATCGCGTCGGCGTGGGTCACGTCGATCGCCTCGCCGCTGGCCGATTTGCCGAGCTTGGCGAGCGTTTTCCCGAGCAGCTTGTCGTCGCGGTCCCAGATACGCACGCGCGCGCCGGAGTCGACCAGGCGCTGCACGATGGCGAGGCCGATGCCTTGCGCGCCGCCGGTGACGATCGCGTTTCGGCCCGCGAAATCGAGTCGATTCATGGGAACGCGAAGTATAATCGCCGCCTTCCATGGCCGGTCGCCTCGCTGGTAAAACCGCGTTCATCACGGCCGCAGGCCAGGGCATGGGCCGCGCGGCGGCGCTCGCCTTCGCCCGCGAAGGGGCGAAAGTTTGGGCTTCCGACATGAACGCCAAGACCGTCGGCGAGCTCGAGGGCAAAGAAGGAATCCGGGCCCGCGTTCTGGACGTGACGGATGAAGGAGCCATCTCCCGGACAAGCAAGGAGGTCGGCGATATCGACGTCCTGTTCAATTGCGCGGGAATCGTGCACCACGGCTCGATCCTGGATGCGACTCCGAAAGACTGGGACCAGGCGTTCGCGGTGAATGTGAAAGCGATGTTTGTCGTGACGCGCGCTTTCCTGCCGGGGATGCTGAAGAAGGGGCGCGGCTCGATCATCAACATGGCCTCGGTCGCTTCCTCGATCCGCGGCCTGCCGAACCGCTTCGTTTACGGCGCGAGCAAGGCCGCGGTGATCGGCCTAACGAAGTCGATTGCCGCCGATTACGTGGCCAGAGGGATCCGCTGCAACGCGATCTGCCCGGGCACGGTCGACACGCCGTCGCTTCAGGGCCGCATCAACGCCTTTCCCGACCCCATGCAGGCGCGCAAGGACTTCGTCGCCCGGCAGCCGATGGGCCGCCTCGGTACCGTGGACGACATCACCGGGATCCTCGTCTTTCTCGCCTCGGACGAGTCGCTGTTCGCGACCGGTAATGCTTATTCGATCGACGGGGGGATGACCATATGAAACTGTGCCGCTACGGCAAAGCCGGCTACGAGAAGCCCGGCGTCATCGACGGCGAAGGACGGTTGCGCGACCTTTCCAAGGTCGTCGACAACATCGGGCCCAACGAGATTTCGCCGCGCGGGCTGAAGGTGCTCACGCGCATCAAGCCGGAAACGCTGCCTCCAGTGAGCGGCAGCCCGCGCTTCGGTGTGCCCTACGTCGGCATCGGCAAGTTCATCGCCATCGGCCTCAACTATTCCGATCACGCCAAGGAGGCGGGCCTGCCCATCCCTTCCGAGCCGATTGTTTTCATGAAGGCCACCACTTGCATCAACGGACCGAGCGACGACGTCATCCAGCCCAAGAACTCCACCAAGCTCGACTGGGAAGTGGAACTGGGCGTCGTCATCGGCACGCAGGCGAGGTACGTGAGCGAGGCCGACGCGCTCCACTATGCCGCCGGCTACTGCATCGTGAACGATGTCTCCGAGCGCGCCTTCCAGATGGCGACGACGCAATGGGACAAGGGCAAGGGCTTCGATACCGCCGGGCCGATCGGGCCGTGGCTCGTCACGACCGACGAGATTCCCGACCCTCAAACGCTCGACATGTGGCTGGACGTCAATGGCGAGCGCATGCAGACGGGTAACACCCGCACCATGGTTTTCAGCGTGGCGAAAATCATCTCGCATGTGAGCCAGTACATGACGCTCCTTCCCGGCGACATCATCGCTACCGGCACGCCCCCGGGCGTGGGGCTCGGCATCAAGCCGACCCCGGTGTTCCTCAAGCCAGGGGACGTCATGACCCTGGGGATCCAAGGCCTCGGAGAACAACGCCAGAAAGTCTTCGCTTACGCGACCTGAGAAGGGTGTAATGTTGTCCGCATGAACAAGCGTGCGGAGTCCCGGGAAGTGAAGTCGCCGGCCCTCGAGCAAGCTGCCTTCTGGATGCCGTTTACGGCGAACCGGCAGTTCAAGAAGGCGCCGCGTCTGCTCGCGCGTGCCCAGGGGATGCACTACTGGACTCCTGAAGGCCGCCAGGTGCTCGACGGCACGTCCGGCCTGTGGTGCGTGAATGCCGGCCACTGCCGGCCGAAGATCGTCCAGGCGGTGAAACGCCAGGTCGAGGAGATGGACTTCGCGCCCACGTTCCAGATGGGCCACCCGATCGCCTTCGAGTTCGCCGAGCGCTTGGCGCAAGTTGCTCCGCAAGACTTTACGCGCGTCTTTTTCACCAATTCGGGGTCCGAATCGGCCGACAGCGCGCTGAAGATCGCGCTCGCCTACCACCGCGCCCGGGGCGAGCCGGGGCGCTACCGCCTGATCGGCCGCGAGCGCGGATACCACGGCGTCAACTTCGGCGGCATGGCGGTGGGCGGCATCACGCTGAACAGGAAAGTTTTCGGCCCCGGGGTCGCGGGTGTCGACCATATGCGCCATACCCACGATCCGGCGCGCAACGCATTCTCCAAAGGTCAGCCGAAGTACGGCGTCGAGTTCGCCGACGAACTCGAACGCCTGTGTGCGCTACACGATCCCTCGACCATCGCTGCGGTGATCGTGGAGCCGGTGGCGGGCTCAGCCGGTGTCCTGGTACCCCCGGTGGGCTACCTCGAACGCCTGCGAGCCATCTGCTCACGCTACGGAATATTGCTCGTCTTCGACGAAGTGATCACTGGCTTCGGTCGTCTCGGAAAGCCATTCGGTTCGCAGCATTTCGGCGTGATTCCGGATTTGTTCACCGTGGCGAAGGGAATAACGAATGCGACGGTCCCCATGGGAGCCGTGTTCGTCAGGCAGGACATCTTCGACGCGTTCATGCAGGGCCCGGAAGGGATCGAGATCTTCCACGGCTACACATATTCCGGCCACCCCCTCGCCTGCGCCGCGGGGATCGCCACGCTCGATACCTATGAGGAGGAAGGCTTGCTCACCCGGGGAGCAGAGCTCGCGCCATACTGGGAGCAGGCGCTTCACTCGTTGAAGGGCGCGCCGCACGTCATCGACATCCGCAACTGCGGCTTGATGGGCGCCATCGAGCTCGAGCCGCGCGCTGGCCAGCCCGGCAAGCGCGCCTATGAAGTGTTCGTGAAGGCGTTCGATTCGGGCGTTTTGATCCGCGTCACCGGAGACACCATCGCGCTGTCCCCGCCGCTCATCGTCCAGCGTGAGCATATCGACCGCATCGTGAACTGCGTCGGCGACATGCTGCGCTCGACGCCTTAGGCTTGATGCCGGCCCAGTAAGAGGGGAGGGGGCACAGGAAGCCTCAAGTTGACGGGAGAGAGAACTATGAGCGGGGAAATGAACCACGGCCGTTTGCGCACTACGCTCCTCGCGTGCCTGGTTGCCGTGGGATTCATGGCCAGCCCGGTGCTTGCGGAGGCTCCGGCGGCCGAAGTATCTCTGCCAACCGAGCCCCCGGTAGTTGCGCAAGCCTCCGGCGTTCAAGCGACGCCTCTGCCGGCCGAACCGGCGAAGGAGGGTGCATCCCAGCCTGCCGCGGGAGCCCCCGCTGCGCCGCCCGCGCCGCGGGAGGAAGGTGCGCCCCCGCCCGCTACCCCGCGGATCATTCCCGGCCCGGTGATACCCGCTCCGCGGTTCAACGATCTAATGACGGCGGTGATTTACAGCGACCCGAAGACCGTCGAGCAGCTACTCAAGCTCGGCAAATGGCCCGACAAGCCGGACAGCCGCGGCGTAACTGCGCTCATGCTTGCCTCTATGTTCGGAGACGCAGCGAGCGCCGAAGCGCTCCTCAAGGCTGGAGCGAACCCCAATTGGCCGGGGCCCGGCGGGATAACGGCGACGTCGCTTGCGCGAGAGCGGCAGAACGGGGCGATGGTCGGCCTGTTGCAGCGCTACGGAGGGAAGTAAAGCAGGGGGGTCGTCTGACCCCCTTTTTTCTGCTTTTCTTATTTTGCTGCGGCGCTGACGACGCCCAGCCGGCGGCCGCGGGCCGGCTGCTTCAGGCGCGCCGGGATCACCAGATCGCGCACGAAGTTCGGCAGGGCGAAGACGCCCTCGTGGGTTTCTCCGTTGTAGTACTTGAGATCCCCGAGCTTGCGGGCTTCGATGCGGCGGTCGATCTCGTCCGCGGTGAAGGACTTCGGATCGAGCTTGTCGGAGCACACCGCCATCGCCCACTGCGAGCCGTAAAGCGGGATGTACATCGTGTACGGCCGAACGATGCGGAACACCGCGTTCAGCCGCTGGGCGAGCTGGGCGACGCGCTCCGGGCGCGCCACCGGAGCGCCAATGTGCAGCGTGAGTGCCCCTCCAGGCGCCAGCGTCTGGCGCAGCTGCTGGAAGAACTCGATGGAATAGAGCGCTTCCGCCGGGCCCATCGGATCGTTCAGGTCAAGCGCGATCAGGTCGACCTTCTCCTGAGTCTCGCGCACGAACTTCATGCCGTCTTCGATCAGTACCCGCAGCTTCGGGTTGTCGAACACGCCCTGGTGCACGGCGTAGAAGTGCTTTTTCGCCACTTCGATCACGTCGCCGTCGATCTCCACCATCGTCACGCTCTCGACCGACGGGTGCTTGAGCGCTTCCTCGGAGGAGCCGCCGTCGCCGCCGCCAATGATCAGGACCTTCTTCGGCGCGGCATGGGCGGTGAGCGCGGGATGGATCAGGTTCTCGTGGTAGACGAACTCCTCCTTCTCGGAGGTCATGTTGAACCCGTCGAGCCGGAAGAGCTTGCCGTAGTGAGGCGTGTCGTAGATCGCCATCTTCTGGAAGCGCGTTTGCCACTCGCCGAGCTGAGCGCTGGCCTTGATGTAGAAGCCGGTCGTATCGTTGAGCGGCTCCATCAGCAGGTGGCCGCCGCGCTCGACCTCGTGGCGGGCGATCTCGCCCGGCTGGAAGTACTCGACGATCAGGTCGAACAGCTTCCGCGCCTTTGCAGAATTATCCGCGCTGTAGTTGCAGACGTAGACGTCGAGCGTCAGCCCCTGGCGCTCGGGCCAGGTGTGGATCGCGAGGTGCGACTCGGCGAGCACCACGGTGCCCGTGAAGCCGGAGCCCTCGAACTGGTGGAAGGTGGCGTCCATCGTGGTCAGGCCCGACGCGGCCACCATCTCGAGGCAGCGGGCTTTGAAGCCGTCGCTGTCGAGAAGGAGCTGCGGATCGCAGCGGCAGCCGGTGAGGTCACCGATGAGATGCAGACCGTTCATTGCCGTACCCTCCAAAATGCGAAGGCGCAGCCTGCCGCGTATCGGGAGTCCAGGCCACGCCTTCCATTCGCGCCTTGCGGCGCACAGTGCTCGTCGATCGAGCTCAACTCGTGCAAGACCTCCTAGGTCGTCAAGTTTGCCCTTGGATCTCGCGCACGATGTCTTGGCAGACGCCGTCGATCAATCTTCGGGCGATCGAGATTTTGCTAGGAAGTTTCGGCAATTGCAATACTTCGAACCATTTTGCGTCCTCGATTTCGCCCGCTTGCGGCCGGATCTCCCCGCTCTGCCATTCGCAGACGAACGCGATCATGAGCGAGTGCGGAAACGGCCAGGGCTGGCTCGCGAAGTAGCGCGAGCGGCCGACGCGTACGCCGACTTCCTCGGCCACCTCGCGCGCGAGGCACTGCTCGAGCGACTCGCCCGGCTCGACGAAGCCGGCGAGCGCGCTGTACATGCCGGCCGGGAAATGTGGGCTGCGGGCGAGCAGCACCTGGCGCTCTTTCCTCACCAGCGCCATCACCGCCGGCGCGACCCTGGGATAGGCCGAAAGCTTGCAGGCTGGGCACACGCGCACGCGCTCGTCGCGCTTGGGCTCGGTCGGCGTGGCGCAGCGGCCGCAGAACTGGTGGTTGCGGTCCCATTCGAGGAGCTGGAGCGCACGGCCTGCAAGGGCAAAGTGGTCGTCGTGGAGCACCGAGAAAAGGGGCCGCAGGCCCTCCCACGCCATGCCGGCGGGCACGTCGGCTTCCAGCGCGAGTTCGGCGGCGAAGCAATCGACGCCGCCGAGGCGTCCTAGATAGAGAGTCCTCAGAGCGCGTTCATACAGGCGATCGTGCCGTTTTAACAGTGGCAAGCGCGCCCAGGCTGGACGCAGGCGAAAACGCGGATCGTCGCTCGGTCGCTCGGGCGGACCGAGTTCCACCAGGAGCTTGTCTCCGCGGAACACGAACCAGTACGCCTCGCCGCCCGGCTCGCCGAAGACGAGCGGCTCGAACTCGAACGGCGCGCGGAAAGGGAGCTCGCTCATTTAGGCCCTATCGCGGTGAGTATAATTTGCCGCTTCCGATGGATTCGTCCGTAACGGCCAAGGCTTCCGAGGCCGAGCTCGCCAATTCGCTTCGCGCACTCGCGATGGACGCGGTGGAAGCCGCAAAATCCGGCCACCCGGGCATGCCGATGGGCATGGCAGAGATCGCGGTGGCGCTCTGGAAGCGGCACCTGCGCCACAACCCGGCGAATCCCGACTGGCTCAACCGCGACCGTTTTGTGCTGTCCAACGGCCACGGGTCGATGCTGCTCTACAGCCTGCTGCATCTCACCGGCTACGAGCTTCCGATGGCGGAGCTGCGCCGCTTCCGCCAACTCGGCTCGAAGACCCCCGGGCACCCCGAGCGCGGCTGCGCGCCCGGCGTCGAGACCACTACCGGACCCCTCGGGCAGGGTTTCGCCAACGCGGTCGGCATGGCGCTCGCGGAGAAGTTGCTCGCCGCGCAGTACAACCGACCGGGGCTCAGCCTTGTCGACCACCACACGTACGTCTTCATGGGCGACGGCTGCATGATGGAGGGCATCTCGCACGAAGCCGGGTCGTTCGCGGGCACGCTGGGCCTCGGCAAGCTGATCGCCTTCTATGACGACAACGGCATCTCGATCGACTCGGAGAAAGGCCACATTGCCCACTGGTACACCGACGACGTGCCCAAGCGCTTCGCCGCCTACGGCTGGCAGGTGATCGCTAACGTGGACGGGCACGACGTCGAGGCCGTAGACCGGGCGATCCGTAAGGCGAAGCGGCAGAAAGCCCGTCCGACGCTCATCTGCTGCAAGACGGTGATCGCCAAGGGTGCGCCGAAAAAGGCGAACACCGGCTCCGCGCATGGCGCTCCGCTCGGCGCCGACGAGGTGGCGGCAACGCGCCAGGCGATCGGCTGGACGCACGCGCCGTTCGAGATCCCCGAGTACGTGCGGCAGGGCTGGGACGCCCGGGAGGCGGGTAAGCGCGCCCAAAGGCGCTGGAATCGCACGCTCAGGGAATACGAAAAGCAGTTCCCGGCCGAAGCGGGCGAATTCAACCGCCGGGTCAAGGGCGAGTTGCCAGCGGCTTTCGGCGATGCGCTTGGCGCGTTGCTCGCCGAGGCCGTGCAGAAGGAGGAAGCGCTCGCCACGCGCAAGGCCTCGCAGAACGTCCTCGAGGCCCTTAAGCCGAAGCTGCCGGAGCTGCTGGGCGGCTCGGCCGACCTGACAGGCTCAAACTTGACGATGGTCAAGGCTTCGAAGGCGCTCGAGCCGGGCATCCCGCAAGCCGGCAACCACATCTTCTACGGTGTACGAGAGTTCGGGATGTGCGCCATGATGAACGGCGTCGCGCTGCACGGCGGCTTTATCCCATACGGCGGCACGTTCCTCGTCTTCTCCGACTACGCGCGCAACGCCGTTCGCCTCGCCGCTCTCATGCAGCTGCGCGTCATTTATGTGTTCACCCACGATTCGATCGGACTGGGCGAGGACGGTCCGACGCACCAGCCCATCGAGCACGCGGCGAGCCTGCGCCTCATACCGAACATGGAGATCTGGCGTCCGTGCGATACGGTGGAGACCGCGGTCGCCTGGGGTGCGGCCCTGCGGCGCAACAACGGCCCGACGGCGCTGTTGCTCACTCGGCAGAACGTCCCCTTCGTGAAACGGCAATCCCTGGAAGACATCGCAAAAGGCGGCTACGTCCTCTCGGACGCGGCTGGAGCGAGAGCCGTCGTCATCGCGACCGGGTCGGAAGTCGCGCTCGCGCTGGGCGCGCAGAAACTGCTGGCCGAGGCGGGCATCCCGGTCCGCGTGGTGTCCATGCCCTCGACTACGCATTTCGACCGACAGCCGCCGGAATACAGGAACTTGGTGCTGCCGCGAGGACTCCCAAAGGTAGCGGTCGAGGCGGGCGTCAGCGATTATTGGCGCAAGTACGTCGGGCTCGAAGGCGCAGTCGTCGGTATCGATCGCTACGGCGAGTCGGCGCCGGCCGCCGACGTGTTCAAGCACCTCGGCTTCACTCCGGAAAACGTGGCAAAAGCTGTGAGGAGCATATTGCAATGATCAAGGTAGCAATCAACGGTTTCGGGCGTATCGGGCGCATGGTTCTTCGCGCCCACTACGAGAGCGGCAAGAAGCATGACATTCAGTTCGTCGCGGTGAACGACCTGGGCGACGCGCATACCAACGCGCATCTACTGAAGCACGACACCGCTCATGGGTCGTTCCCGGCACGGGTAGAAGTCAGAGAGAAAACTATTGTTGTAAACGGCGATCCCATCCACGTGCTAGCGGAGCGCGATCCGGCCAAGCTGCCGTGGCACACACTTGGCGTGGACATTGTGATGGAGTGCACCGGCCTCTTCGCCAGCAAAGCGAAGGCAGGCGCGCATCTCCAGGCGGGCGCGCGCAAGGTGATTATCTCGGCGCCCGGCGAGAAGGATGTCGACCGCACGGTCGTTTTTGGGGTTAACCATGCCTCCTTGAAAGAGGGGGATACCGTCATTTCGAACGCGTCGTGCACTACGAACTGCCTCGCGCCGCTCGTGAAGGCGATCGACGACCGCATCGGAGTGTCATCCGGGTTGATGAACACGATCCATTCGTTCACCAACGACCAGGTGCTGACCGACGTGTACCACAAGGATCTACGCCGCGCGCGTTCGGCGACGCACAACATGATCCCGACCAAGACCGGCGCTGCCGCGGCGGTCGGCCTCGTGCTTCCGCATCTCAACGGCAAGCTGGACGGCTACTCGATCCGCGTGCCGACGATCAACGTCTCGATCGTCGACCTCACGTTCGTGGCGAAGAAGTCCACCACCGTCGAGGAGGTGAATCGCGCGGTGAAGCAAGCCTGCGACTCCGACCTGAAAGGAATCCTCGAGTACAGCACCGAGCCGCTCGTGTCATCGGACTTCAACCATAACCCGGCGAGCTCGATCTTCGACTCGACGCTCACCCGCGTCTCCGACGGCACGCTCGTCAAGGTGTCCTCGTGGTACGACAACGAGTGGGGCTTCTCGAACCGGATGCTCGACGTCGCGGCGGTTTTCGCGGAAGTGGGAGCCGTAGCCGCGAAGTAGAAGTCGAGGCCGCATGAAGTTCAGGCGGATGTCGGATGTGGACCTGCGCGGAAAGCGGGTCTTTGTCCGCTGCGACCTCAACGTCCCGATCGAGGACGGCCGCATCACCGACGACACGCGCATCCGCGCCTCTGTCCCGGCCATCAAGCACGCCCTCGATCAGGGCGCGGCAGTGATGGTCACCTCGCACCTCGGCCGACCCACTGAAGGGGAGCTGAAGCCCGAGGACTCGCTTGCTCCAGTAGCGGAACGATTGAGTTCTCTGCTGAAAGTCAAAATCCCGCTTGTCCGTGGCTGGGTAAACAGCGTCGAAGTGCAGCCCGGCGAGGTAGTGATGCTAGAGAACTGCCGGGTAAACAAGGGTGAGAAAAGCGACGACCCCGATCTCGCGCGCAAGATCGCCTCGCTGTGCGACGTTTACGTCAATGACGCCTTCGGCACCGCGCATCGGGCCGAAGCCACTACCCACGGCGTGGCACGCTTTGCCAAGGTGGCGTGCGCGGGTCCGCTGATGGCCGCCGAGCTCGACGCGCTGGGCAAGGCGCTCGCGAATCCACAGCGGCCACTGATCGCGATCGTAGGCGGATCCAAGGTCTCGACGAAGCTCACGGTGCTGGGCGAGCTCGCGAACAAGGTCGACAGCCTGATCGTCGGCGGCGGAATCGCCAATACCTTCCTTCTCGCCGCCGGTAAGCCGATCGGGAAATCGCTCGCCGAGCCTGACCTCGCCGGCGAGGCGAAGCGCATCATGAAGAAGACGAATGTGCCGCTGCCCAGCGATGTGGTGGTTGAAAGCGGCAAGGTAAAGCCGGTCGCGGCGGTCGGGAAGGACGAGATGATCCTGGACATCGGTCCCGAGACGGCCAAGGCTTTCGCCGCCGAGCTCAGGAAAGCCGGCACCATCGTCTGGAACGGACCGGTAGGCGTATTCGAGAAAGAACCTTTTTCCAAGGGCACGCAAGCGCTCGCCAAGGCGATCGCGGGATCCGAGGCGTTCTCGATCGCCGGCGGCGGCGACACCGTCGCCGCTATCCACAAATTCAAAGTCGACAAGCGCATCGACTACATTTCGACCGCGGGCGGCGCATTCCTCGAATTCCTGGAGGGCAAGCGGCTCCCCGCCGTAGCCGCCCTCGAAGCGCGCGCAAATGGTTAAGCAACTCGTTGTCGAGACCTCCGGCCAGGGTCTGCTCGAAATTACGCCGACCGTGAACGCGGTCGTGGCCAATGCCGGAATCGAAGAAGGGCTGTGCACGGTATTCGTTCGTCACACCTCGGCCAGCCTGGTGATCCAGGAAAACGCCGATCCCTCGGCGAAGCGCGACCTCGAGCGCTGGCTGAACCGCCTGGTGCCCGAGGGCGATCCGTTCTACGAGCACGACACTGAGGGCCCGGACGATATGCCTTCGCACATCAAGGCCGCGCTCACCGCCACCTCGCTGTCGATTCCCGTCATGAAGAAGCGCTTGGCGCTCGGCACCTGGCAGGGCATCTATCTCTGGGAGCACCGTCGCCATGGCTCGCGCCGGGAAGTCGTCGTGCACGTCGTTTGAAAATCAGCGCCGACATCGTCGGCCGCGAGGCGCGCGCCGAGAGCGTCCGCGTCGACAAGCGCTGGATCATGGCCTACAACGCCGCGCTCGGCGAGGTGAGCGCTACGCCGCATCCGCTCTTTCCGGTGTGCTACGAGTGGGACGCTACGCGCGCGCTGCGCGAGGCGACCGGCCTGCAGGCGCTCAACGTGCAGCTCGTGCACGCCCAGCACGATCTCGTGATCTATCGCTCTCCCCGGGCAGACGAGACGCTCACCACCGCTGCACGCGTCCTTAACGCGGAGCAGCGCAAGCCGGGTGCTTTCGTCACCATCCGACTTGCGGCGCACGGCGCGGACGGCGAGCCGGTAAGTACGAGCGACTACGGCATGCTTTACCGCGGCGTTGTCCTCGAAGGCGGCCGGCGTGCGATCGAAGAAGTCGAGGATCCACCGGAGCATTCCCAAGGCCTCAGACAAATAGGCGATGTTTCGGTCGCGGCAACCGCCGCCCACGTGTACACCGAATGCGCGCGCATCTGGAACCCGATCCACACCGATCCGGAGTACGCGCGCGCGTCAAGCCTTCCAGGGATCATCCTGCACGGCACCGCAACATTGGCGCTATCGATCTCCCGCGTGATGTCCTTCTTCGGAAAAAGCTATCTGAGGCGCGTGCGCTGCCGGTTCGCCGGCATGGTGCTGATGCCGAGCACGCTTTCCGTGCACGCATTCGCCGATGGCACGTCGATTGCCTTCGAGACGCGCAGCGAGAAAGGTGAGGCGGTCATCGAGCGGGGCTGGATCAGTTAAACTCCGGCGGACTTTCCCTCATGTTGCGCAGTACCAAGATCGTCGCGACCCTAGGTCCCGCTTCGAGCGAGCCGGCGACGCTCGAGCGCATGATCCGCGCCGGCGTGGACGTGGTGCGGCTCAACTTCTCGCACGGCACCGCAGAGGACCATCTCAGGCGCGCCAACCAGGTAAAGGAAATCTCGGCGAAAGCCGGACGCACGGTGGCGATCATGTGCGACCTGCAGGGGCCCAAGATTCGCATCGGCAAGTTTCGCGAAGGAAAAACGACCCTCGAGAAAGGCCAGCGCTTCATCCTGGATGCGGGAGCCGAGATCGGCGACGGCCATCGCGTCGGTCTGGACTACAAGGAGCTGCCGCGAGACGTCGAGCCGGGCGCGCTGCTCCTTCTCGACGACGGCAAGATCGTGCTCGAGGTCACCGATGTACGCGGCGACGAAGTGCACACGGTGGTGCGCCACGGCGGCGTGCTCTCCAATAACAAGGGGATCAACCGACAGGGCGGCGGGCTGACCGCGCCGGCGCTCACGGCGAAGGACATGGAAGACATCAAGACCGCCGTCAAGCTGCAGGCGGACTTCCTCGCGGTCTCTTTTCCGAAAACCGGCGCCGACATGTACATGGCGCGCGAGCTCATGCGCGCCGCGGGCGGCAAGGCTTTCCTGGTTGCAAAGATCGAGCGCGCCGAAGCCGTGGGCGAGGCCGCGCTCATCGACATCATGCGCGGCTCGGACGGGATCATGGTGGCGCGCGGCGACCTTGCGGTCGAGGTCGGGGACGCTTCGGTACCCGCGCTGCAAAAGAAGATGATTCGCCTCGCTCGCGCGCAAAACAAGCTGACGATCACGGCGACCCAAATGATGGAGTCGATGATCTCGAGCCCGGTGCCGACGCGCGCCGAGGTCTCGGACGTGGCGAACGCGGTGCTTGACGGCACCGACGCCGTGATGCTCTCGGCCGAGACCGCGAGCGGGCGCTACCCGGTCGAAGTGATCGAGGCGATGGACCGCATCTGCGTGGAGGCCGAGCAGACCCAGCCGCTCAACCTGGAGCAGGACTTTCTCAACCGCGTGTTCACGCGCGTTGACCAGTCGATTGCGATGGCGGCTCTCTTCACCGCGTACCACCTCAAGGTGAAATGCATCGCCGCGCTTACCGAGTCGGGATCGACCGCGCTATGGATGAGCCGGCTGAACTGCGGCGTGCCCATCTATGCGCTCACCTCGCAGACCGCGACGCGCTACCGTTGCGCGCTCTTCCGCGACGTCTTCCCGCTGATGGTCAAGTACGTCGGCCATGACCGCGAAGAGCTTCTGCAAGAGGCCGAGAAGGTGCTGGTCGACAACAAGGTGGTGAAAGAGGGCGACCTCATCGTGCTCACGATCGGTGAGCCGATCGGCAAGGCGGGCGGCACCAACACCATGAAGATCGTCAAGGTCGGGGAGCACCTGAAACCATGAACCGTGCCGAGCTCGCTTCTCGTTTCGTCGACGTGGAACGCATGCCGTGGGAAAAGACGCGCTACCCGGGGGTGGAGCAGAAGACCCTTCTCGTGGAGAAGGAGACCGGTCTACTTACCGCTCTCATGCGCATGGCGCCGGGCGCGAAGCTGCCCGACCACGAGCACGTGAAGATCGAGCAAACCTACGTCCTGGAAGGTAGCCTCATGTGCCCGGAGGGCGAGTGCCGCGCCGGCCAGTTCGTCTGGCGCCCCGCTGGCAGCCGTCACCATGCCTGGGCCGGGCCGCAGGGAGGCCTCTTCCTCGCGATCTTCCAGGCGCCGAACAAGTTCTTCCAGGCCGAGGGCAGCGTCACCGATTTCCTGGGACGCGACTGGGAAAAAACCTGGGGCTCAAAGGCCTAGTCGGGAAATCAGGGTCAGAGCCCGACTCCCGAGAAACACGACGCCCTTCATGGCTGCCTCTCCGGCGGGCTCCCCGACATCCGCGGGCCATTAGCATGACCCCGAGCGCGTACTCTGAGCGGGGATGTTGTCAGCCGAGGGGCAGGATCGACAGCGGTGGATCCTGCTTATCCTCCCGCTTGCGCCAGGCGCGAGCGCACGAAGCCGATGTGCTGGCGCAGTAGATAGACCTGGTCGGCGAAGGAGCCGGGGAGCTTGAGGGTGATGACGCGCTCCTCGATCTTGTCGAGGTGCTTGAGGAGGTCGGCGCGTTCCTGCGGCGTGGTGTGGCCGAAGGCGGCGCGCTCGAGCGCCATCAGCTCGGCGTAGCGGCGGTAGATCCGCTGGGTGATGCGCCAGCGGTAGAGCCAGGGCAGCAGCCTAAAGGCCGGAATGAGGAGCACGGCGAGCGGCACGAGCACTACGATAGCGCGGTTGACGAGGCTCGCTAGCCAGAAGGGCAGATGCTTGTAGGCGAAGGTCTTGCCCGACTTGTAGTAGCGGGCGGCGTCGTCGCTGATGCGGTACTCGTGCTCGAGCGGCGCTGGGAACTCGCCGGCTTTCTGGAAGAGCGTCGAGCGCCCGTGCACCTGCTGCGCTGCCTCGATCAGCATGTCGGAGAGCGCCGGGTGCAGGTGGGAGCGCGCGACGAGCTCGACGGTCGGCGAGACGAGAGTCAGCGTCTCGGCCGGCAGGTTCCTGCCCAGGTCGAGCGCGCCGGCGGGAACCTCGAGCTTGGTGAGGTATCGGAAGCGGCGCACGTAGGCGTCGCCCTGCTGGAAGTTGAAGAGACGGATGCCCTCGGCGCGGATGAGATCGCGCACGTTGGCGAATGCCGCCGAGTCGCCCATGAGGAACGCCGCGTCCGCCTGGCGATGGACGAGCGCTTGCTCGGCGTCCTCGCCCTGCAGATCGAGGAGCTTCGTCGCGTCCTTGTCCTTGCCCTCGATGCCGTTCGCCCTGAGGATCGAGGTGGCGATGACCTGCGTGCCGCTGCCCTCGCGACCGATCGCGATACGCTTGCCGGAAAGCTCGGAGAGCCGCGCGATCGGCCTGGATGCGCGGTAGAAGACATAAACCGGCGTATAGAAAATGCTGCCCAGCGAGTAGAGGTTGCTCGTGTCGGCCTGGCCGGCGACGCCGCCCTGCACGAAGCCGATGTCGACGCCGGCCTTCGGGTCGGCGAGGCGCTTCAGGTTCTCGACCGAGCCCTGCGAGGGCAGGATCGTCAGCTTGACGCCCTGGCGTGCGAGGATCTTCTGGTAGCGCTGCGCGATGTTGGCGTACGAGCTGCCCTCGGGCCCGCTCGTGATCGTCAACGTGTCGGGCGGCGCCGGCTGCACGAATTTCAGCGTGACCCAGAACGCCGCCGCCACGAGCAGGACGAACGGGACGAGAATCAGCGCCAGGTCGCGCCACGAGACGCGCGGGATCTTGAAGAAGGTG
>DASTPE010000152.1:0-6018 GCA_035762345.1 Burkholderiales bacterium | reverse complement strand
GCGCGCGGATACTCGCCCGAGAGCCACACCGAGTAGGGGCGGGTGATGCCGTCGGGAAGCGTGATTTCCTTGAGACCCAGGACGAAATCGTCACCGGTGCGCGGGTTGAGAACGTCCACGGTCCAGGACATGGTGCCGTCGGTGCCGGTCTTCGGCTCCTTGAGCGCGAACATCGCGTCCAGGACCGGAGAGGAGGATTCCTCGGCCGCCAGCTGAAAAACCTCTTGAGCCAAGCCCGATTGGAGCTGCTCCACCCGATAGCGAACGATCTGCGCGAAGGCCGAGACGACCGAGGGCATGAGCTTCTTCTCGCCGCGCGGCGGGAAAGGCATCTCGAAGGGCTCGTCGGCGCCCGCTTTGGCGAGCGTGTCGAGCTTGACCTTGAGCCACGCGCTGTCGTTCGCGCGCATGTCCATCGACAGCGTCTTCGCGAGCGCACCCAGGCCGCGCGGTTGCTCGCTGCCGTTGACCCACACCTCGAACGCATGCGGCCTGCCGTTCTCCACGTGACCCACGAACACCGCGAAGCGGTATTGCGGGTGCTCGATCATGTAGGTCCATGCGGGGTTGCCGGCGGAGAGATCCGGGCGGTCGGGCCAGCGCAGCGACGCGAGCACTGGCGCAGGGACGGACTTCACCTGGATGCGGCGGTTGACGTCGTCCTGGACGAAGTCTTCTGTCTTCTGGACGGAAAGCACGGAGCCGAGGACTTTGTTGGGACGGTACGTAGCGAGGCCTTTGAGGCCGGATTTCCAGGCGACGAAGTAAAGGTCCTGGAATTCCGAGTAGGGATAATCCTCGGGGACGTTGACTGTCTTCGAGATGCTGCTGTCGATGAACGGCGCTACCGCAGCCACCATTTGCTCGTGCGCCGTGGCGCTGAGCTCGAGCGCAGTCACAAAATACGGGGGAAGCGCGTCCACGTCGCCGCCTATCGCGCGGTATCGGCGGAACGCATGGTCCTCGACGGAGTATTCCTGCCAGCCAGCATCGACGCGTTTTTTGCGCGTGTAGGTCCACGAGAAGGGCGGCTCGATGCCGTTGGAGGCGTTGTCGGCGAAGGCGAGGCTGATAGTGCCCGTAGGCGCGATCGACAGCAGGTGGGAGTTGCGCAGCCCGTGCTTTCGGATCAGGTCTTTCACTGATTCGGGAAGACGCGTCGCGAAGCTCGTCCCCGAGAGATAAAGATCGGCGTTGAAAAGCGGGAATGCACCGCGCTCTTTCGCCAGCTCGGCCGAGGCGCGGTAGGCGTGGTCGCGCACGCTCTCGGCGATGCGCGCCGCCATGGCGCGCGCTTCGGCGCTGTCGTACCTGAGGCGCAGCATGATGAGCGCGTCGCCCAGGCCGGTGAAGCCGAGGCCGACGCGGCGCTTGGCCATCGCTTCCTCACGCTGCTGCTCGAGCGGCCAGGCGGTGACCTCGAGCACGTTGTCCAGCATGCGCACCGCGACCGCGACCACGCGTCCGAAATGATCGAAGTCGAAGGAAGATTTTTCGGAAAAGGGGTCCTTTACGAACTTGGTCAGGTCGATCGAACCGAGGCAGCAGCAGCCGTAGGGCGGAAGCGGTTGCTCGGAGCAGGGGTTCGTCGCCTCGATCGACTCGCAGTAGTAAAGGTTGTTGTCCTGATTCATGCGATCGAGGAAAACCACGCCCGGCTCGGCATGGTCGTATGTGGAGCGCATGATCTGGTCCCAGAGATCGCGCGCGCTGACCGTGCGATAGACCCAAACGCCATCTTCGCGCTGGCGCGCTTCCTGATTCGTCTGCCAGGGCTTCGCCTTGTGCACCAGGTCGAACGGGAGATCCTTTTCGACCGCCGCCATGAAGTCGTCCGTGACGCCCACCGAGATGTTGAAGTTGGCGAGGTCGCCGTGGTCCTTGGCGTGGATGAATTCCTCGATGTCCGGGTGGTCGCAGCGCAGCACGCCCATCTGGGCGCCGCGCCGCGACCCGGCTGACTCGACCGTCTCGCAAGAACGGTCGAAGACCCGCATATAGGACACCGGGCCGCTTGCGCGCGAGTGCGTGCCCTTCACTTCCGCCCCTTTGGGGCGGATCGCTGAGAAGTCGTAGCCGACGCCGCCGCCGCGGCGCATGGTCTCGGCGGCTTCCTGCAGCGCGGTGTAGATGCCCGGACGGCCGTCGACGAGCTCCGAGATCGAATCGCCCACGGGCTGCACGAAGCAGTTGATGAGGGTCGCCTGCAGCGCCACGCCGGCGGCGGAGTTGATGCGGCCTGCGGGGATAAAGCCTTCCTCCTGCGCCTGGAAAAAGCGCCGCTCCCAATGCGCGCGATCGGCCTCGCGCTCGACCTGGGAGAGAGCGCGCGCCACGCGGCGCCTGACCTCGGTGACCGACTGCTCGGTGCCCTTGGCATACTTCTCGAGCAGGGTATCGCGGCTGATTTCCTGCTCGGAGACGGGGGCTGGAAGCTGGATTTCCATTACTGGAAAAGTATACAGTAATCTAGCCGGCGGCGGCTGCCTCGGTCTCGTCTTCGGGCTGCGGGGCGAGACCGCGCCGGGCGCCCTTGAGAACATCGGCGGCGTCGGCATGGCCGAAGCGCAGCGCAAGCTCCACCGGGCTGTCGCCTTCGAGCGTCGTCTGCATCGGATCAGCGCCGTTTCGCAGCAAGAGCTCGATCATCGGCACGCTCCCGCGCATCGCGGCATAGCAGAGCGGGGTATAGCCGTTGTCATGGTGCAGGCTGGGATCGAAGTTCATCGCCAGCACCTTCTGCGCGTACACCAGATTGTTCTTTTCGATCGCGTAAAAGAGCGCGCGGACGCCCTCGGCGCTTTTTTCCTTGGGCTTGGGCTCGAGCCCGGTCGGCACGAGCTTGACCACGTAGTTGATGAGCCCGACGCCCACCAGCGCGACCAGCGCGAGCAGGATCGGGACCTTGGAGACGTTCAGGCCCTCGGCAATCTGGTCGGGCATATTGGCGCCCGCGATGAGCAGCACCACGGCGATGAAAAGCCCGGTCTTGAGGTAGAGAAAGAGGCCGATGATCACCGCGATGCCGAGGCACGCGACCAGGGCTCCGCGGTTCACGCCCAGGGTTTGCTCGACGTATTCCTGGGGCAGGTTCGCCGTGACCGCGGCGATCAGGAGGAGGCCCATCAGGATCAGCTCGCGGATGCGCAGCCGTGTGAGGAAATCCAGGCCTTCTTTTTTTGTGTCTGCCATCCCTTCCCCTTGTGCAGCGCGATTCTGAAAGCATCGTGGCGCGCTGGCAAGCGATAATACCGGCCGGATGTCCAAGGCGTTCGTCAAGGAAGAAGGCGCTGCCGACGAGGACGAAGACGCGGCGACGCCGAAGCTCGCGCCCGGCGGAAAGAATTACCTTACGCCAGCCGGCTACGCTCGGCTCGAAGCGGAGCTGCGCAGGCTGGTGGAGCTCGAGCGGCCCCAAGTGGTGAAGACCGTGGCGTGGGCCGCGTCGCTCGGCGACCGCTCGGAGAACGCCGATTATATCTACGGCAAGCGGCGGCTGCGCGAAATCGACCGGCGAGTGCGCTTCCTCATCAAGCGGCTCGAAAGCGCGCAGGTCGTGCATTCGGCCGGACGCGAGACCGACCAGGTATTCTTCGGCGCGACGGTGAAGATCCGCACGCCAGCGGAAACGAAGGAGATCACCATCGTGGGCGTGGACGAAGCCGACCCGGCGCGCGGCCAGGTCTCGTGGATCTCGCCGATGGCGAAGGCGCTGCTCAAGGCGCGCGAGGGCGACGTCGTGACGCTGCGCAGCCCGGCGGGGGAAGAACAACTCGAAATCTTGGAGGTGAGCTACCGATGAGCATCGTCAAGGAGTTCCGCGAGTTCGCGATCAAGGGAAACGCCGTCGACCTGGCGGTCGGCGTCATCATCGGCGCCGCGTTCGGCAAGATTGTCGCCTCGCTGGTGGGGGACATCGTCATGCCGCTGGTCGGCACGCTGATCGGAGGGCTCGACTTCACCGGCCTGCAGGTGCAGATTGGCCAGGCGAAGATCCAGTACGGCAAGTTCATCCAGACCTGCGTCGACTTCATCATCATCGCCTGGGCGATCTTCCTTGCCGTAAAGGTGATCAACCGGCTCAAGCGCAAGGAGGAGGCAGCCCCCGCCGCGCCGCCGCGGCAGGAGGTGCTTCTGGAGGAGATCCGGGATCTACTGAAGCAAAGGCGCTAGAAATCGGGGTCAGAGCCCGAGGCGCCGCCTAGTTCTTGTTCAGGTCTCCCGCGACGACAACGGCGAGCCGCGCCGGGTCGATGTGCCGGCGCAGCGCGGCGTTGATCTGCGCGGGTGTGAGCGCCGCGATCTTCTTCTCGAAATCGACATCCCAGGCGAACGTGCGCTTGACGAAGAGGTAGTGCCCGAGCCGGCCGGCGAGGGCACGGTCCTGCGAGCGCGCGAGGCGCCGCGCCTCGAGCACCGAGCGCTTGCCGGCCTCGACCTCGGCCGCGCTGAATCCTTCGCGCACCGCGCGCTCGAGCTCCTCGCGGATCGCGCGCTCGACGCGCGCGCGGTTCTGCGGCGCGAAGATCGAGCCGACGCGGAAGGAAGCGGCCTCGTCGAGCGCGCTGGAGCTGAAGGTGGTGTAGGTGCTGTAGGACAGGCCTTCCTTCTCCCGCACGCGCGCCGGGACGCGTGCCGTGGAGCTGCCGCCGAGGAGGTGGTTCGCGAGGACTAGTGCGGGGAAGTCGGGATGATCATCGCGCATGCGCACGTTGATGCCGGCGCGCAGCGCGGCGTTCGCCTTGTCGGGCGTGACGAGCGAATCCTCGAACCCGGGGCGATCGAAGTAGCGCGAAGGAACGCGCTGGAACGGATGCGGCGTGCGCCATGGGCCGAGAAGCCGGTCCACCGCGCCTGCCAACATCCCGGGATCGAAGTCGCCGATCGCGACGAAATCGGCGCCGGTCGCGCCGTAGAGCTCGCGGTAGCAGGCGATCGCGTCCTCGAGGGTGGTTTTGCGCATGAGCGCGATGCGCTCGTCGACCGTCGGGGTGTAGTGCGGATGCCCGGGCGCGTACTCGTGCAGATGCCGCGCGAGCCGCACGCTCGCGAGCGAGGCCGGCTCCTGGCGCTGCGCTTCCGCGCCGGACAGCGCCGCGCGCTTCATCTCGTCGAACTCCGCCGGCGAGAACGCCGGCTCGCGCAAGGCCTCCGCGACGAGCTCGAGTGTCGGCACCAAATTTTCGCCGCGTACCTCGATGTGCGCGCCTTCCCCGCTCAGCTGCACGCTCGCGTTCAGGCGCTCGAAGGCCTCCTTGAGCTCGATGCGGCTGCGCGTGCGCGTGCCGCGCATGAGCATCGCGCCGGCGAAGTCGCACGCCGTTTCGCGGTGCATCAGGCTCTTCTCGTCGCCCCAGTGCAGCGTGAGCGTGGCGACCACCCGAGCGCCGCGTGTCTGCTTGGGGAGGAACGCGGCCCGGATGCCGTTGGACAGCTCCCGCTTGAGGGTTCGCTTTTCGATGTTCTGAGGCGAGGGATCGAAGGCCTCGCCGAGCTGCACGGTCGCGCCGCCCGTATATCCCGCGAGCACGGACTGCAGATCCGGCGTAGTTGGAATTTCGGCGCGGTCGGGCCGCTCGGTGGGGATGAACTCGCCGAGCACCCGATTGGCGGGTTTGAGGTATTGCTCGGCGACGCGCTGCACGTCCTCGAGCGTCACCTTGCGCAGGCGGTCGCGGTAGAGGAAGAAAAGCCGCCAGTCGCCGGTGGCGATGAACTCGCTGAGCGAACGCACGAGCGCCGAGGTGTCGAGCTGCGCCTTCTCGAACTCGTTGAGCAGCGTCGTGCGCGCGCGCTCGAGCTCATCCGCGGTCACCTTCTCGCGCGCCACCCCTTCGACCACCTCTAAGAGCCGCTCGCGCGCGTCGGCCACGCTTTGCTCCCTGCCGAGGTAAGCGCCGAAGAGCACGTAGCCCGGATCGTGCAGCGCGCGCTCGCCGCCCCAGGCATGGGAGGCGAGGCCTTTCTGCACGATCGCGCGGTGCAGTCGGCCGGCCGGAACGTCGCCGAGCACGCTGA
>DASTPE010000151.1:0-3770 GCA_035762345.1 Burkholderiales bacterium | reverse complement strand
CTTGTTGTTGGAGAGGATGCCGGCATTGTTCACCAGCACGTCGACTTGCCCGATGTCCTTGATGGTTCTCTTTACCGCCGCCGGATCGCTGATGTCGCAGCGGATGCAATCGCCCGTTAGATCCAGGCCATGCACCGTCAATCCATCCTGGCAAAGAAAATCGACCACCGCGCGGCCCATGGTGCCGGCCGCGCCGGTCACGACGGCGGTTTTCCCTTTCAGTTCAGTTTTCAAGCGCGGTTTTCTTGCCGAACAATCCTCTTGCCCGGAAGGTTACCAGCGCGATGAGGAGGAGGTACATCGAGAGCAGCGACCACTCCGAGGCGTAGGCGCCGGTGACGCCGACCACGACGCCGACCATGATCCCGGCGAGCACCGCGCCCCAGAAGCTGCCGACGCCGCCGAGCACGATGATCAGGAACGCGGGCACCACGGCGTCCACGCCCATGTGCGGGCGCACGCCCCAGATCGGCGCGAGCACGATGCCCGCCGCGGCGGCGAGCGCGGTGCCGAGCGCGAACACGAAAAGCCGCAGCCGCGTGAGGTTGATGCCGAGCGCGCGCACCATCTCGGAATCATGCGCGCCGGCCTTGATCATGGCGCCGTAAGGGGTCTTTTCGAGAAAAAGCCACAGCAAGACAATCAGGCCGATCGCGGCGAAGCTCGCGTAGAGCCGGTACTTGGCGTAGATCAGGCCGCCGACCATCATTGCCCCGGAAAGCTCGGGCGGCGGGATGAGCTGCTTCTCGCCCGAGCCCCAGATCACGCGGATGATTTCCTCGATGACGAGCGCGGCGCCGAAGGTAAGGAGCAGGCCGTAGAGCGCGTCCTTGCCGTAGGTGCGCCGCATGCAGACTTCGAGCGCCATGCCGACCAGCGCGACGAGCAGCGGTGCCAGCAGGATGGCGGCGTAGAACGGGAACTTCTGACTGAGTAGGAAGATGCAGACATACGCGCCGAGAGCGAACAGCGACCCGTGCGCGAGGTTGATCACCTCCATCACCCCCACGATCAGCATGAAGCCCAGGGCTATGAGCGCGAACAGCAGCCCCAGGCTTATGCCGTTGAGGAGGTGAGGGAGGAGGTTGGCGGCAAAGTCCACTACACCTCGTAGGCGGGCGTGCTTTCGTACGATTCAAGCTTGCACGCCTTGGGCGCGTCCTGGTCGAGCACCTCCTGCGGCGGCACGTTGGCAAGGATCTTGAAGATGTCGTCCTTCTCGACCGGCTTGTCGTTGTAGCTCGCCATGTAGATCGTCTGCTGGCACTGGTGCGTCACCGGGTCGATCCACGCGTCGTGGTGCTGCATGCGGTCGCGCGCGCTCATCTTGCGGCCCTCGAGCTTCTTGATCACCGCGATGTTGTTGGTCGAGCCCGCTTCTTCCACTACGCGCAGGAGCTCGCGCGTCGCCAGGTAGCCGTTGATGAACACGTTGCCGGGCACCTTGATCTGCACGCCGGGATAGGTCTTCTGGTATTTCTCGACGAACTCCTTCACTCCCGGTAGATCGAGCCGGTAGTACCACGTGGTGCCGAAGACGCCGAACACCGCCTCGGGCCCCAGGCCGTAGACGTCGGGCCAGTCCTGCTGGTTGTTGATCCAGGCATAGGCGCGATCGAGCTTGGTCTGCACCACCTGCTGGCGCAGCGCCTTGATGTCGTCGCCGCCGACCGCGGCCGCGATGACGTTGGGCTTGATCTGCTGGATCTTGAGCAGGAACGAGCTGAAATCGCGCGTGTTCTGCGGCACCATCAGCTCCTCGACCACCTTGCCGCCGTTCGCCTCGACCAGCGCGCGCGTGGACTTCGAAGTGTTGTGGCCCCAGACGTAGTCGTTGGTGAGCAGCAGCCAGTTCTTGCCGCTCACCCGCATCGCGTTCTTCACGATCGCGTGCGCGAAGTTCGTGCCGTTGCCGTCCCACACGAACTTGACGCGGTGGCAGTCGCGTCCCGCTTCGGTCGGCGAGCTCGAGTTGGTGTTGAAGAACACGGTGCCGTACTTCTGCGCGACCTGCGAGATCGCGTTGGCGACGCCGGAGTGCACCGCGCCGACCAGGAAGGCGGCTTCGTTCCGCGTGATCATGCGCTCGGCGATGCGCGAGCCGGTGGCCGGGGTGGTCTCGGTATCCATGTGCAGCGCCTCGATGCGTCGCCCAAGCACGCCGCCCTTCTCGTTGAACTCGCGGATCGCGAGCATCGCGCCGAGGCGCTCGTCCATGCCGCTCGCGCCGAACTGCCCGCTCGCGTCCATCGTGAGGCCGACGACGAGCGGCTTCTTCTGCGCGGCCTGCGCCCACGCGTGGTGCACTTTCCACGGGCCGTAGAACGCCGCGGCCGCGCCGAGCATCTGCAACAGCTTCCTCCGTTTCATGGCTTCCTCCTTCACCGTTTGACGACTGTCAGTCCGTTGACCGTCTCGTAGGCCTCGATCAAAGACGGGACGAACTTCTCGCCGAGGCCGAGCGCGTTCGCCTGCACCAGCGCCTGGTGGAGCGCGGACCCCATGGGGCCGGCGAGCGGAGCTCCCGCCACCATGCGCTGGTAGTAATCGATGTCCTTCTTCGCATTGCCGAGCGTGAACATGAGGCCGGTGAGGTCGCCCTTGAGCGCCTTCGGCACCAGCATCTGGAACATGTTCGAGTTCGCGCCGCCGGCAGAGACCAGCTGGAAGAAGCTTTCAAGCGAGATACCGACCCTCGCGCACGCGGCGAGCGACTCGCAGCAGATGGCGGCGTGCGCCATGGCGACGAAGTTGTAGACGAGCTTGATCTTGTGCCCGGTGCCGGGACCGCCGACGTGGAAAATGTTCTCGCAGAACTTCTCGAGCACCGGCTTCACCTCCGCGAAGGTCTGCGGGTCGGCGCCCACCATGCAATTGAGCTTCCCGTCTTCCGCGTGCTGCGGCGTGCGCGCGAGCGGCGCGTCGACGAAGCGCACGCCCTTCTTCTCGAAGTCCGCGCGGATGCGGTCGGTGGAGGCGGGCTCGGCGGTCGAGGTGTCGATCACGATCTGGCCTTTGCGGCAGCCCTCGAGAAGCCCGTTGGCTCCGTAGACGTTCGCCTCGACTTGAGGCGTGCCGGTCACGCACACGATCGCCACGTCGGAATTCGAAATGAGCTCTTTCGGGCTGGAAACCTCTTTAGCCTTCAAGTCAAGCAAGTCGCCGAGGTTGGAACGACTGCGGTGCACCAGGAACGACAGCGGATGGCCCTTCTTGAGAAGGTTCTTGGCCATGCCGTGGCCCATCAGGCCGAGACCTATGAAACCGATTCTTTGCATGCTTGCCTCGCTTTCCGCCATGCCGCGACCAGGCTCGCGTAGTTCTTCTCCACTCGCGAGATCACTTCCTGATCGCTCAGCTTGTTTGCAAACCAGAGCCGCGCCGCTTCCATGAAGATCGAGCGCCCCACGGCGAAGCCCTTGCACACCGGGTGGCGCGCGGCCGCCGCGAAGCCGCGCTCGAGCTCGTCCTCGCTTGCTTCCATGCCGAGGAGCAGCACGCCTCGGCAACAGGGGTCGTATTTGGCAATGGTTTTTTCAATGGAATTCCACTGTTCTTCATTTCCCGGACACGCGAGCTTCCACCAGTCGGGTTTGATGCCCGCGGCGTAGATCTCCGCGAGCGGCGGGTTTTGCATCACGAGCTCGATGAGGAGCTCGTGGCCGGTAGCTATGCAGGCTTCGTAAAGCGCTCGCAGCGTTCCCAGGTCCTGCTTCTCATAAAGAACCAGGCATTTAACGACGTGCTCAGCGGGCCAGGCGCGCAAGTGC
>DASTPE010000150.1:0-35493 GCA_035762345.1 Burkholderiales bacterium | reverse complement strand
CGTCGTAGGCACTACGGGCCCCGGGTCCAATGCGCACGACTTCCCGCTGCTGCTGAAGGAATTCGCCGGCGCCAACTTCAAGCTCGTCTCGGGCTACCCGGCGAACGCCGATGTGCTGCTCGCCGTCGAGCGCAAGGAAGTGGACGTGTGGGCGGCTTTTGCTACCACGATCAAGCTCGCCGCCGATCGCGGCGCGGTTCGCCCCATCGTGCGCGGCCGTGTCGCGCTGCCCGGCTGGGAGCATTTGCCGGTCGACGAGGACCTCGCCACGAGCGCCGTGGGCAAGGCGATCATGGGCATCCGCGCCGCACCGCTTGCGATCGGGCGCGCGTTTGCCGCGCCGCCCGCGACTCCGGCGGACCGGGTGCAGGTGCTGCGCGAGGCTTTCGCAAAAGCCGTGAAGGATCCCGAATTCATCGCGGAGTCGAAAAAAGCGAAGATCGAGGTCGGCTACATTTCTCCCGAAGAAGTGCTGAGGATGTTCAACGGCCTGCTCGACCAGCCCGCCGAAGTTCAAAAGGAGATGATGAAGTACATCAAGTTCGCGAGCTAGTCGACTACGCCGGTGAAGTTGCGCGGCGCCTCGGGCGCGAGAGTGAGGCTGAAGTATACGCGTCCGATCTCGCGCCCGTCGGTCGTCTCCACCTGCACCTTCCAGGCGCCCGGCTGGTAGTTGGACTTCACCCCGTAGCCGCGGAAGCCCTGCTCGCGGCCGCCGACGATGCGAATCGCAATATCGTCGTGCAGCGTCCAGCCGCGCGCCGGGTCTTTCCAGTACCAGCGCATCCGCACCTGGTCGGAGAAGCGCGCGGGCGAGAAGATACGAAAGAACACGTGGACCTTGTCGCCGGGCTGGGCGATGAAGTTCTGGTCGCCGTTATGCCAGAACCGCCACCCCGGGCGCTCGTGGCTGAGCCGGTAGCCCGCCTCCGACCGCTCGACATGGTGGTAGACGCCGATGAACGGAATCGAGAGCGGCACCGGCGGGATCAGGCGGAAAAGGTAGAAGCCGAGGAAGCCGATTACCACGCAGCCAAGCGGCACGAGGATCTGCCGCCTGGCGGCAGCGAACTTGTCGGGCGACGAGCTGCGGATGCTCCACGCAGCGGTGGCCAACGGCACGCAGCCGGCCAGCATCGACAGGAGGAACGTCCCCAGGCCGATCGAGCCGACGAGCACTGGAACGAGATAGGCGCAAAAGGAGAGGAAGCAGAGGCTCAGCAGCGCGAACTTGAACGGTAGCCCGAGCGATTTCATGCGCTTGAGCTCATTGGCGAGCAGCACGATCACCAGCAAGCCGAGAAAGCCGAAAGAAACGAGCAGCGAGGAGCTCTTGAAATAGAAGATCGCATAGAGGTTGAGCAGCGCGCCCATCAGGAAATGCACGAGCGGCGAGCGGTACTCGTAATACCACCGCGCGAGAATGCGACCGCCGAGGGGAACAGGAGCGAGGGCCTCCTGTTCCAGAAACATGTGCAGCAGAATGCCCGCGATCACCAGCAGATAGACCGCCTGCTGGGCTATGGTGAGCCAGGAATCGATGCGTCCGGTCGTAACGATGTCGAAAATGAAACCGGCGGCGAAGGACGCCGCGCCGACCGCGCCCTCGTTTCGGCTGTAGTAGAGCCGAAGTCGTTCCAGGCCGGAGGAGCCGGAGAGCGCTTCCTCCTGCGGGGATGCGTCTACTGCCAGGCGCGATTGTCCACCGTGTTTTCGTAGGTGGCGCCGGCGGGAACCAGGCCCCACCCCAAGGTCCACTGGTAGGTGTGGTCGAAGCGCTCGCGCGTATAGGGCTCGGGCGCCGCGTTCACGATGCGCTCGATCTTGAGCTCCTTATTTCCGAGCAGCCCGCCGGCTTCGTCGATGAGGTAGTGTGCGTAGCGCCCGGGGTCCTTCTCGATCGCCTCCGCCGCGGCCGCTTCGGCGCGGAACATCTTGGCGAGCGTTGGCCCGTCGAGTTCGTCGCCCGCAGCCTCGCTGCGCGTGGAATGCGACTCCATCAGCACGCGCAGGCCGCGCTTCTCGGCGATGCTGATCCAGGGTTCCATCAGGCTGGCCGCGGCCACTTCGCCCTTCGCGACGGCTTCCAAGCGTTCCCTCATAGTGCCCGCGAAGGTGGTCTTGATCTGCTCGCGCTTGAGGAATCCCTCGAGCAGCTTGAGGGTGGTGAAATGCGAGCCGTTGTAGGGGCTGACCGCGATCGCCCGGTTCTTGAGCTGCTCCGGCTCATAGATGCGAGATTTCAGCGCGGTCACAATGGCGAAGGAAGACATCGCCGAGCCGAGCGCGACGATCTTCGCCGGTCGGTGCCCTGCGACCGCGATCGACTCGACCGCGCGCTTCATCACGCCCCACTCGCACATGCGGAACTGGTCGCAGGCGCCCTGGTCGTAGAGCGCCTCCATGGTGCGGTCGAAAACGTTGGCGCGCAGCGCCTGGTGATCCGAGTCCCTCTGGCCGGAGCCGGGCGTCTTCACGATCTCTACGTCGAGTCCTTGGTCGCGGAAGAAGCCTTCGTCGCGTGCGACGAGCAGGGGCAGGTCGTGGATCGCGTTCATCATCGATGCCTTGACTTTCTTCATGACCGGGCCTCCATCCAGAGCCCGATTATGCGCCGATCTTCGAGAGCACGTCCGCCTTGAGAAAGCGCTCGATGAACAGCATGAACAGCACCGAGGGCACGAGCAGGACGAGCGCTGTAATGGCCGCGATCTGATAGTTGCCGGCGATGCTGGCGGTGAACATGAGGAGGGGTAACGTAATCACGTCGGGTACGCCGACGAAGAACGTGCCGGTGAATTCGTCGAGCGATTCGAGGAAGACGAAGATCGCGCTCGCCATGATGCCGGGGGCGGCGAGGGGCAGGCTGACGGTGAGGAAAGTGCGCAGCGCCGAGCCGCCAAGGTTGCGTGCGGCAAGCTCAAGGTCGCGGTCGACCGCGGCGAATGCCGCCGCTGTGATCCAGACTGCGAACACCAGGCCATGCACCGTGTGCACCAGGATCACGCCAAGCATGGTGCCGTTCAGCTTGAAGTCGTAGAAGATACGCGCGACATTGATGTACACCGCGAGGCTCGGGAACGCCTGCGGCATCAGGAAAGCGAGCAAGATCGCAGTGCGCCAGGGCAGTTTCAAACGCGCGAGGGCATAGCCTGCGGGAATTGCGAGTGCCAGGCAGGCCGCCACCGTCGCGAGCGCGATCCAGATGCTCGTCATGAGCGAGACGAGCGCGTCGCCGCGCGGCTTGAATACCTGCTGCCAGAACTTCGCACCGTAGGCGACGGGCAGCTTGTGCGGGAAGTACCACTGCTCGGCCGCAGCCCAGAGCACCAGGTTGGCGAGCGGGCCGAGCACGATGAAGGCGAGCAGGCCAAGCGCGATTCCTCTTCCAACCCAGATCATGTTTGTCGAACTGCCCGTTTGAGGTAAACCCAGGCGCATGCAGCAGTCAGCAGGTAGGAGATGAAGCCGAGTGCATTGGCGGTACCGTAGTCGCCGTAATTGTTGATGCGGAACGCCATGTCGACGGTCATCATGGTCGGCGACTCGCCGCTGATCATGAGCGGGACCGAAAGCACGCTCATCATGGTGACGAAAGAGAGGATCAGCCCCACAACAAGCGTTGGCATCACCTGGGGCACCAAGATCTCGACGAGGATCCGCAGGCGCGAAGCGCCCAGGTTACGCGCCGCCTCGATAGTGGAGCGATCCAGCGAGGCCATTGCGCCCGCCACGAGGAGCGCGACGAACGGGGTCTGCTTCCAGACGAAGGTGATCACGATCCCGCGCCAGTCGAGGAAACCGGTGGTCTGGTCGACCTCCAGGATCCCGAGCGCCACGAAGGTGTTGTTCATCAACCCGTTCTTGGCGAGGAACGAGCGCATGCATTGCGCCGCGACCACGAACGGAATGAAGAGCGGCCAGCGGTAGAGCCAGCGCAGCAGCGCCACCGCGCGCGGGTTCTCGCCGAGCACGAGGTAACCGCCGATGGCGATCGAGGCGACGGCGATCGCGAGCGTCGAGAGCCCGATGATCACCAGCGTGAAGCCGATATCGATGCTGTAGAACTCGAACGCCTTGACGAAATTGCCGAGCGTGAAGCCGCCGCTCTTGGCCTCGAACGCCGTGATGAGCGAGTAGCCCAGGGGATAGACGAAGAGCGCCAGCACCATCAAGAGTGCTGGCGCTACCAGCAGCGGCCCGAGCCGGCCGCTATCGCGCATGCCGGCTTAGTTCAGTACTTTCCTTTCGTAGCTCTCGAGGATGTCGTCGAAGTACTGCTTGATCGGGAAAGTCTTGCCTTTCGCGGCCAGCTCCTGCGGTGTGACGTCGACGAAAAGCCTGTTCCAGGTCTTGTCGTCGAGCTTGGCTTTCACGTGCTGGGCGTCGATTCCCGGGTACCAGTTGAACTTCTTCACGATGCCCTCGGCCTGGATCTCGGGGCTGGTCGCCATCTCGACGAATTTCTTCGCCGCCGCCATGTTCGCCGCCTTGGCCGGGATCACGTAGTACATCGGCTGGCCGGGCATGCCGGGGCCGATCAGCTGCAGGCGCATGCTCGGGGGAAGCTTTCCGTCGGCCATCCAGGTATAGAACATGTCGACCCAGACGGGTCCCATGGCAATCTCGCCGCGGTTCAGCATGTCCAGGGTGCCGGCGTTGCCGGGCGTGATGACGACGTTGCGGTTGAACTCCTTCAGCTTCCCGAGCGCGCCGTCCCAGTTCGCTTTGGTCGAGGCGTCGTAGGGCCCTTTCATGAGACGCTCGGCGTCGGGCGTGTTGGCGTAAACCCAGCCGACGACAAACGCGACGCCCGACATGCCCCCCTTTATGCCGTTGTAGCCGAACTTCCTCGGGTTGGCTTTCGCCCAGGCGGCGAGCTCGTCGTAGCTCTTCGGCGGGGATTTCACCAGCGCCGGATTCCACGCGATCGCGGTCTGGCTTTGAAACATCGGAATGACGTAACCGGCGACATTGGTACCGAGCGCGTTCTTGGATGCCTCCGAAGTGACGAGCCTGCCGGTTGCGACATCGCGCACGTACGGCGCGAGCAGGCCCTCGCGCACGAGGTCGCCCGCCATCTTCTGGTGGATGACCGCGACGTCCACGTCCCAGGCGGCGTTCGCCTTTTGGGCCTGGAGTTTTTCCGCAATTTTCTGCGAACCGGCGTCGCCCGGGCCGGTGCCGACCGCCTTGACCGTCGCGTTCGGGTTGGTTTGCTCGAAGCGCGGCGCGAGATAGTCCTTCACGTAGTCGACCATGTTCTGGTCGCCCGCGGTCACCACGTTGAGCGTGGTCTTTTGCGCCGCGGCGGGCGCGGCCGCGAGCGCCATCGCGAGCGTCGCGAGTACGAGACTGCGTTTCATGCTTCCCTCCTCGAAAAGAAGTGCAGCGAAGACACCGGCAGGCTGATCCCGACCGCTTCTCCGACTGCAAGCCGCCGGGCATCGTCTACCAGAAACTGATTTTGCCCCACCGCGACCGCGTAGCGGTAAAAACCTCCGGGATACGAAGCCTGAGTGATACGGCCCCGCAGCATCAGCCGGTCAGCTGCGCGCTCGCTGGCCGGGCCGAGTCGCGCCGCCTCGCTGCGAAAATGGGCCACCACCGGACCGGCCACGGCGAAGCCCGGCACCCGCACGGCGTCGTTATGCGGCCCCGGCTGGATTTCGATCCCGCCATCGGCGGGCCTCGCCTGCAGCTCGAGCACGTTGCCGGCGCCCATGAAAGCGGCGACGAAAGGGGAGTTCGGGCGGTTGTAAACCTCCTCGGGCGCGCCCAGCTGCGCGATGCGCCCGGCGTCCAGGATCGCGATGCGGTCGGCCATTACCATCGCTTCCTCGCGGTCATGCGTCACGTGGATAGTCGTGATGCCGAGCTTCGCCTGCAGCGCCTTGATCTCGTGGCGCACCTCCTCGCGGATGCGCGCGTCCAGGTTAGAGAGCGGCTCATCGAGCAGGAGCAGCTCGGGACTGATCGCGAGCGCGCGCCCGAGCGCTACTCGTTGGCGCTGTCCGCCGGAAAGCTGAGTGACGTTACGCTCGCCGAAGCCCTCGAGTTTGAGCATCGACAGGATCTCGGCGACGCGCTTGGCGATCTGGGGCTTTGCGACCCGCCTAAGCTTGAGGCCGTAGCCCAGATTCTGCGCCGTGGTCATGTGCGGCCAGAGGGCGTAGGACTGGAACACCATCGCCATGCCGCGCTTGTCGGGCGGCGCGTGCGTGATGTCGCGCCCGCCTACGGCGATGCGCCCGCCGCTCACCGGCACGAAACCCGATACCGCGCGTAGCAGAGTCGTCTTGCCGCAGCCCGACGGGCCGAGCAGGGCGACGAACTCGCCGGCGGCGACTGCGAGGCTCACTTTGTGAAGGACAGGCGTTGCGCCGTAGGAAACCTCCAGCTCGGCGATCTCCAGGCTCGCGGTGGCCATGCGCGGTGATTATTTTACGAACCTCATGAGCATCTGCGCGTAGCCCGGTGCGGTCGGCTCGTGCATGAAGTACACGTAGGTCTCGCGCCAGCCGGTGGCGGTCAGCGTCCGCGCCCATTGCGCGAGATCATCGTCGGAATATGTTTCAAGCCGGAGACGGACGTAGCCCCATGGCGCGGTTTCCACCAGCGGGGGAGGGGCGTTGTCTCCGCGCTCGGAGAGGCAGAGAGCCGCGCCCGCCTTCTTCAGGGCCTCGTAGACGTCGTCGGCAAACCAGCTGTCATTGCGGAACTCGAATGCCGCGGCGTGAGCCTCCGGCAGGAGGGCGAGAAACTCCGTCAGCCGCGCCAGGTCCCTCTTCAGGAACGGCGGCAGCTGATAGAGCACCGGCCCGCGCTTCGGGCCGAGCGCCTCCAGGTTGCGATACAGGTACGCGACTGAGTCCGCCGCCGTATCGGCCTTCAGCCGCGACAGGTGCGTGATGCGGTGCGATGCCTTGATCGCGAACCTGAACGATTCGGGGGTCGAGCGCGCCCAGTTCTGCAGCACGGCGGTCTTCGGCATCTGGTAGAAGGTGTTGTTGATCTCGACCGTCGGCAGCCGCTGCGAATAGAACGGCAGCATCTCCTCGGGCTTGATCTTCTCCGGATAAAACTTGCCCTTCCATTCCTTGAACGAGTAGCCGCTCGCGCCGGCGAGCACTCTCTTAGAATCTGGCATGGCAAGAGAGAAGCTTAGCGAGTATTCTGCCAAGCGAAGCTTCAAGGCCACTCCCGAGCCGGCGCCTGCCGTGCCCGAGGCGCGCAGCGGCCCGCTGCTGTTCGTCATCCAGCAACACTCGGCGCGGCGCATGCACTACGACTTTCGCCTCGAGTGCGACGGGGTCCTCAAGTCCTGGGCCGTGCCCAAGGGGCCGTCGCTCGATCCGGCCGAAAAGCGCCTGGCGGTGCCGACCGAGGACCATCCCTTCGACTACGGCTCTTTCGAGGGCGTGATCCCGCCGGGCCAATACGGCGCGGGAGAGGTGATCGTATGGGACTGCGGGGTCTATTCGCCCGACGAGGTCGAGCCATGGGTCGACGATCGCGCGGAAGCGGAGAAGCAGGTGCGGGAAGGCCTGCAGAAGGGAAAGCTGAGCCTGCTGCTGCGCGGGGAAAAAGTGAAGGGCTCGTTCGCGCTGGTGCGGACTTCCCGCGGCAAGGACTGGCTGCTTATCAAGCACAAGGATCGCTTCGTCTCGAAGGACGACATCACCGCGCGCAATCGCTCTGTGCTCTCGGGCATTGCGGTCGACGAGATGAAGGCGATGCCGGTGCAGCGCATTGGTGCGGCGGACCTCATTCCGGCCGGCAAGCTGGAGGCGATGGCGGAGGACCTCGAGCCGATGCAGGCCGAGCTCCGCGACGCGCCGTTCAACAAGCCGGATTGGATGTGGGAGCCGAAGCTCGACGGCTACCGCCTTCTAGCTTTCATAAAGAATGCCCAGGCGAGCCTGCGTTCGCGGCGCGGACTGGAGCTCGCCAGGCAGTTCCCCGGCCTCGCGGCGGAGCTCGCCAAACAGGGCGTGAGCATGATCCTGGATGGCGAGATCGTCGCCTTCGACCCGAGCGGGAAGCCTTCCTTCAATGCGCTGCAGAACCGCTTCCAGCTGAAGACCGAACGCGACATCGCCGCGGCCGAGAAGAGCATCCCGGTAGTGTTCTACGCGTTCGATCTGCTTCATTTCGCCGGTGTGGACGTGCGCAATGCGGCCTACGTTGACCGGCGGCGCTATCTGGCGCAATGCCTGCTGCCTTCCTCGCTCGTCCAGCTCGTGCACGCCTCGGATGACGGGGTGGAGCTTTATGCGGCCGCGCTCGCGAGCGGCTTCGAGGGCGTGATCGGCAAGCGCAAGCAGAGCCGCTACGAGTCGGGCAGGCGCTCCGCGTCGTGGCTTAAAGTCAAGTCGACGCGCAGCGCGGAGTTCGTGGTTGGCGGCTACACGAAAGGCAGGGGAGCGCGCGCGCCGCTCGGCGCGCTCGTGGTCGGCTACTGGGAAGGAAAGAAGCTTCGGTACGCATCGCACGTCGGGTCTGGATTCGACGATCGCTCGCTGCCGCTGGTGCGCGCGCGGCTCGAGCCGCTAGCACGCAAGACCTGCCCGTTCGCCGACAACCCCGCGATGAACGCGCCAACCACCTGGGTCGAGCCGAAAGCGGTGGTCGAGGTGAAGTTCCAGGGCTGGACCGACGACGGCTCGCTGCGCGCGCCGGTGTTCCTGCGGCTGCGCGACGACATCGATCCGCGCAGCGTCCGGCGCGAGGCACAGGGGAGCACTGAACAGAAAGCTTCTTCCGAGTCCGACATCGACGACGTGCTGCGTCAGCTTGAACGCAGCAAGGCAAGCGGCGCGATCTCCATCGGCTCTCACACGATCAAGCTCAGCAACCTCGACCGGGTGTACTGGCCGGCCGACGTGGCGCTCAAGCAGCCGGCGCTGACCAAGCGCGATCTCCTACGCTATCTCGCCCAGGTGTCTCCGTTCATGCTGCCCCACCTGGCCGATCGACCGCTGACCATGATTCGCATGCCGGACGGGATCCAGGGGCAGCGCTTCTACCAGAAGCACTGGGCGCAGGAACGTCCGCCGTTCGTCGAGACAATCTCGGTGTTCTCGGAGCACAAGGACGAAAGGCACGACTACCTGTTTTGCAACAACCTGCCGACGCTGCTCTGGCTCGCGCAGTCCGGGACGCTCGAATTCCACGTCTGGCACTCGCGCGCGCGCCCCGGGCCGGATTCGCCGGTTACGCAAACGAACTATTCGTCCTCTCTCGATGCGCTGGAAGACTCGATCCTCAACTACCCTGATTACGTCGTGTTCGATATCGACCCGTACATCTACTCGGGGAAAGAGGCGCCGGGCGACGAGCCGGAGCTGAACACCGTGGCGTTCGAGAAAGGCAAGGAAGTGGCATTCAAGCTGCGGGAGCTCCTGAACAGCATGTCCCTCGAGCCGATCGTAAAGACTTCCGGCAAAACCGGGTTGCACGTGTTTCTCCCCATCCGGCGCACGATCGACTTCGACATGGCGCGCGAGGTCTCGGAGCGGGTCGGGCGCCATCTGATGCGGCTACTTCCCAAGGATGTGACGCTGGAATGGAGCGTTCCGAAGCGCACCGGCAAGATCTTCATGGACTACAACATGAACGTGCGCGGCAAGACGCTGAACGCCGCCTACTCCCCGCGCGGCGCGGCGGGCGCCCCGGTTTCCATGCCGCTCAACTGGGACGAACTTGCCAACGCGCATCCCCTCGACTTCAGAATCACCAACGCCGCCGAATTCGTGATCCCCTCTGGGGACCGCTGGCGCAATGCGCTGGAGAAAAAGCAGAGTCTCGAGGCTGCCCTCGAACGGGCGAAGGCATAATGGAGTATCCTTCCAACCTTCGCTTGAACTAAAGCGATTAAGTTATTGAGTTAGAGGACAAATATGGCTGTCAGATCGATCGCGTCATTGACCATCTCGTTCGGCATGGTGTCGATCCCGGTGAAGCTTTATTCGGCCACCGACGCAAGCCGGGCTATGTCGTTCAACCTGCTGCACAAGACCTGCGGGTCGCGACTTAGGCAGCAGTACTTTTGCGTCAAGGAGGACGTCCAGGTCGGTCGGGAGGACATGGCTAAGGGCTACGAGTTCGCGAAGGAACAGTACGTGATGTTTTCGCCCGAGGAGCTGAAGGCGCTTGAGGAGGCGGGGACGCACACCGCAGAGATCACCGAGTTCGTTCCGGCGAAGACGATCGACCCGGTGTACTTCGACAAAGCGTACTACCTCGGACCGGACAAGGGCGGCGCGAAGCCTTACGCACTGCTCGCCCGGGCCCTCAAGGAATCCGGGCGCTGCGCGCTTGGCCGCTGGGCGGCTCGCGGCAAGCAGTACATCGTGATGATCCGGCCGATGGAGGAGGGCCTGGTGGAGGGGCTGGTGATGCAGCAGCTCCTCTATGCCGGCGAAGTGCGCTCCATCAAGGACGTCGACATCCCGAAGACCGAGGTCAGGGACGCGGAGCTTAGACTTGCTCAGCAGCTGATCGAGCAGCAGACCTCCGAGAAATTCGACCCGAGCGCCTACACCGACGAGGTGCGCGGGCGCATTGAAGCGGCCATCCAGAGAAAGGTCGAGGGCAAGGAGATCACTATGGCGGAGGCGCCGGAGGAGGGTGCGCAGGTGATCGATCTCATGGAAGCGCTGCGCGCAAGCCTGGAGAAAAAACCTGCCAAGCAGGCGAAGGCGCCGGCGAAGCCGGTGACGCGGAAGGCAGCCAAGAAATAGCGTGCAACGCTTCGGGGTGCGGGAGGTCGAAAAGCTCCTGCGCCTGCCGCGCAGAACCATTCATGGCCTAGTCCGAGCGGGTTTCGTCTCGCCTGAGCGCGGTCCGAGGCAGGCCTATCTTTTCTCGTTCCAGGATTTGATCGTCCTGCGTACCGCGCAGGCGCTCGCCACGGCGAAGGTTCCGGCGCGGCGCATCGCGGCCTCCTTGCGCGAGCTGCGCCGCCATCTGCCGGATTCCATGCCGCTATCGGGGCTGAGCATCGGCGCGGTCGGCGAGCGCGTGGTGGTGAGGGAGGGCGCAAAGCGATGGCAGGCGGACTCCGGCCAGTACCTGCTCGCATTCGAAGGCGATCCGGCCGCGGGCGCGCTCCGCGTCATCGAGGCGGACGCTGCTTCGCCGCAGCGTTCGGAGGACAAGATCGAGGACGCGATCGATCGCGGCTACCTGCTTCACGAGTCCGGCATGCTCAAGGAAGCGGAGGCCGTGTACCGCGCGGCGCTCGACACTTGGGGACCCGATCCGCTGCTGCTCTACAACCTCGGAGTGCTGCTCGAGGATCTCGACCGCAACGAGGAAGCGGTGGAGGCTTACCGTGCTGCGCTGCAGGGCGATCCGGCGATGGCCGATTGCCACTACAACCTGGCACTCCTGTGCGAGCAGCTGCGCCGGCCGCAGGAAGCGATCCGCCACATGGCGCAATACCGCAGGCTCGTCGCGGAAAAGTAACGCACAAATTCACACAGCGCCCGCAGTATTCGAGACTTATTGCGCGAAGCGCCCAAGGTAGTCGCCCTGGCGTCGCGATCCTGATCTACGCTCTCTCAATTCTGAGGGAAGGACAACGCGATGACGACTCCGTTCTGGATGCTTTGGCCCGACAATCCCGCGCTCTCGATCTTGGTGGTGATCGTGCTGGCGATGGTGTTCCTCTACGCCGCGCGCGCTTCGGTGCACGAGCTGCTTCGAGCGCTCGGCGTGCTGATCGGAGGTCCGCTGCGCCTCGCGGCGCGCTGGCTGGTCGACGTCGGGCAAGACATGAAGCAGCGCAATAAAGCCGTGCTGCTGGCGCACGGGCGGCAGGAGGCCGGGCAGCGCATCGAGCGCGAGTTCGAGCGGATCGGCGCGATGGTCAGGCGGGAGCTCCAGGGTTATCCCACGCTGCAGAGGAAGCTGCTCGACGAAATCACCCGCATCGAAGAGGACTACCGCAAGTGCGGCGAGGTGCCGCCGCCGCCTCCGGATTGGGTCGAGGCGGTCACCGCGATGGCCAACGTGAAAACCGGCGGCGGCGAGATCGTGCAAAAGATCCTGGAGGAGATCAAGAGCTCCATCACCAAGATCCACGACCGCGCGATCGGCGAATACCGCCGCTCGTACGAGTCGCGCCACAAGATCCTCGAGGGCTTCATGCCGTTTTGGCGCTCGGTCGACCGCACGCTCACCGAGGTGAACAAAAAGCTCGGCGACTTGACCGAGAGCGCTACCGCGGTCGACGCCCTCATGACGAAGTACGAAAGCATCAATGCCAAGAGCGAAAAGGCCGAACACGCCTTGACGGTTTCGGCGTTCACGCAGTTCGCGATCGCATTTCTCGTCATGGCCGTGGCCGCCGGCGGCGCCTTCATCAACTTCAAGCTGATCGCCCTGCCCATGTCGGAAATGGTGGGCGCGGGCGACTACCTGACGAGCAGCATGCGCACCTCCGAGGTGGCCGCCCTGGTGATCATTTTCGTCGAGGCGTCGATGGGGCTTTTCCTGATGGAGGCGCTGCGCATCACGCATCTCTTCCCGCGCATCGCGACGCTGAACGACCGCATGCGGCGCCGGATGATGTGGATCGCGCTCGTGCTGCTGGTGACGCTGGCGGGTGTGGAAGCGGCGCTCGCCCTCATGCGCGACATGCTGATCGCGGACAAGCAAGCGCTGATCCAGTCGCTTGCCACTGTTCAGCAAGCGCACGTGGCCGACGGCTGGGTGAGCCGGATCCCGACCGCAGGTCAGATGCTGCTCGGCTTCATCCTGCCTTTCGCGCTCGCGTTCATCGCCATTCCGCTCGAGTCGTTGATCCATTCCTCGCGCACGGTCGGCGGCGTGCTGCTCGCGGCGCTGGTATCAACGCTTGCGCTGCTGCTCCGGGTGCTCGGCAACATCTCTCGGCGCATGTCCCGGGTGCTGATCACACTGTACGACGTAGTGATCGTATTGCCGCTGATGGTCGAGCAGATAGCAAAGAACGGCATGTCGCTGCGCCGCGACGCGGTGGACGAAGACGATTCCGCGCATCATGTGAGACCAAGAGGTAACCGATGATCAAGCGACTGCTGTTGCTCGGGCTGGCCTGCCTCGCCGGCGGGCTTGCCGGCTGCGGCGATTCGCGGAGCCATGCCCAGGCGGTTTACGTGCTGGTCGACACATCGGGAACCTACGCGCAGGAGTCTGCGAAGGCGCAGCTTATCGTGAACTACCTGCTCGGGACGCTGCAGCCGGGCGACTCGCTTGCGGTGGCGCGCGTGGAAAGCCGCAGCTTCACCGAGAAGGACATCGTCGCGAAGGCGACTTTCGACCAGCGGCCGTCGCAGGCGAACGCGCAGAAGCGCGCGTTCCGCGAGGCGACGAACAACTTCCTCAGGAACGTCAAGTCGAGCCGCCATACCGACATTACCGGCGGCCTGCTGCAGGGGGCGGAATTCCTCAACGAGACCGGCGCCGGCACCAAGACCATCGTCGTGTTTTCCGACATGCAGGAGGAGCTCGACAAGGTTACGGTGCGCAATGTTCCGATTAACCTGAAGAGAATCCGCGTCATCGCCGTTAACGTGGTCAAGCTGAACACCGATAACATTGATCCGCGGCTGTATTTCGGACGGCTCGAAGCCTGGGAGCGCCGCGTGGTAAGCGCGGGCGCTTCGGAGTGGCGGGTCATCAACGACCTCGAGCGACTGAACGCCATCTTCTCTAGAAGCTAGCCGCCCCGGCCGGGCGGTTGTCTCGAACTGCGATTCCTCCTTGGGGGCGGGTCATCTAATATCCGTACCCTGACAACGAGGAGGAGGACATGACGTATCCCAACCAGGCGCGCCGGCGCCTCATTGCCGGCGCCGGCGCTGCGCTGGCGCTCGGCTCCGTGAAGGCGCGCGCGCAGGCCTATCCAACCAAGAATATTCGCGTAGTGATCCCTACGGGGCAGGGCGGCGGCGCGGAACGGCTGGCCCGCGCCTTCGACAGCTTCTGGGGCCCAATGCTGAAGACGAATTTCGAGTACAGCTTTTTTCCGGGCGCGGCCGGTCAGGTCGGCTACGAGGTTTTCGTCAACAAGCGCGAGAAAGACGGCTACAACCTGCTGTTCGGCAACATGGGACCGGAGATGATCATGTACGCGCTGCAAAAGCCGGCGTACCGGTTCCCCGAGGACTACCAGTATTTCTGCCGCACCGATATTGACGACAGCGTGGTCTTCGCCCTGCGGAAGGGCAAGTTCCAGCGCGTCGAGGACTTGGTCGCCGAGGGGAAAAAGCGCGTCGTGAACGTCGCGGTAAGCCGCCTGCCGCATCCGGCGTCGATCGGCATGCTGGCGCTCGGCGCCGCGATCGGGGCGAAGTTCAACCTGGTGCCCTACGGCGGCGGCAATCCCACCGCGGTGGCCGTGCTGAACGGCGAGGCCGATTGCGGAGCGCTTCCCATCGCCGGCGTGGTGGCGCAGCGCGAGCAATTCAAGGTCCTGGGCGTGTTCAACGACGAGAATGCCCTCGCCAAGTACAGCGACAACGCGCCACCGATCAACAAGGTCTTCGGCACCAAGCTCCCCGACCTGTCGTCATCGCGCTCGTGGGCGATCCACACCGAGGTGATCGAGAAGCACCCCGACCGCTTCGCGCTGCTCGAAAAAACCTCGCGCCAAGTATTCGACAACCCGAAATACCGGGAAGAGTACGCGAAGACCGGGGCGCCGGTGGAGACCATTCAGTACGGCGATCGCGCGCTGTGCACGCGTTACGCCAAGGCGATGGTCGAGCTGGCGAACGAGTACCGCTCGCTGCTTACGGCGAAGGAAAAAGGCAAAGGGAAGGGCTGATCGTGCCGCCGAAGGCGCCGCTCGGCGCCGATCTCGTCATCCCTGTCCTCGCGCTCGGCTTCGCGATCTACTTCTTCTGGTCGATCGCCGATCTCGTCTGGGAGGCGAAGGCGAACGGCGTGGTCATCGGTGCGGTACTGGTCGGGCTGGTAGTGCTCCAGCTTGCTCGCATCGCGGCGGACGTGGCCAAGGGCAGGGGCGACCTGCGCGCCGACCCCCTCTGGCGGCCGTGGGATACGTTCGCCAAGCGCCTTGGCATGGTGCTCGTGACCGTCGCGTTCATCGCACTGCTCGAGACGCTCGGACTCACGCTTTCCCTGCTCCTCGCGATGGCCGTCGCGCTCGCCATCATGGGCGTGCGCAAGCCGTGGACCGTCGCGTGGATATCGGTCGCGGTCGCGGCCGCGGCCTACCTCCTCTTCATCGCCGTCCTGGACTCGGCCTTCCCGCACGGGCCGATCGAGAAGCTCTTTTCTTGAGCTGGGAATTTCTCGCCGCCCAGTTCGCGGCGCAGTTCGGGCTGTGGTGGATCATCTGGGCCGGCATCCTGCTCGGCATCGTGGTCGGCATCCTGCCCGGCTTCAGCCCGCAGAACACGCTGATCATGCTCCTGCCTCTGACGCTGGGAATCCCGGTGGACCAGGCGTTCGCCTTCATGGTCTCGCTGTACTGCGCGAACCATCTCGCCGGCGGCGTGCCGGCGATCCTCGTCAAGATCCCCGGCTCGGGCGGCGCGGCCGCGACCACCCTCGACGGCTACCCGATGACGCAAAAGGGCCAGGCGCAGCAGGCGATCGTGCTTTCGTTCACCGCGTCGGTGTTCGGCGGCCTCATCACCACGCTCGCCACCCTCGCCCTGCTGCCGTGGCTGTCGCAGATCGGACTGTATCTACGCTCGGTCGAGATGGTCGTCGTCATGCTCTTCGGCCTGACGCTCATCGCGGTGATTGCCGCCAAGGACACGCTGAAGGGGCTGATCTCCGGGCTGTTCGGGCTGCTGATCGGGGTCATCGGGACCGACCACATCTATAACGCCCCGCGCGCGACGTTTGGCTTTCTCGAGCTCTACGACGGCGTTCCGCTCGTGGCCGCGCTGATCGGCCTGTTCGCCGTTTCCGAAGCGCTCGTGATGATCGAGGAGAAGCTCATCGTCGGCAAGGAAGGACGCGAGCGCGCGACGCGCGCGAGCTGGGCCGATACGCTCGATGGTCTGCGGCTCACCGCCCAGAAGTGGTGGCATATCGTCTGGACTTCGTTCGTGGGCCTCTTCATCGGCATCGTGCCGGGGGCGGGCGCGAGCATCGCGGCATTCGTGGCCTACCAGCAGTCGCGCATGTGGTCGAAGCACCCGGAGCGCTACGGCACCGGCGTTCCGGAAGGCGTGATCGCACCCGAGGCCGCCAATAACGGCGTCACCTCGGGCACGCTAGTGCCGACGCTCGCGCTCGGCGTGCCCGGCGGCAGCACCGCGGCGGTGATGATGATCGTGCTGCAGTACCACGGCATGGTCATGGGTCCGCGGCTTTTCACGACCAATCCCGAGCTCGCCTACGGAGTTTTCGTGGCCATGGCGGTCGCGTACATCTTCATGATCTTCACCATCCTGCCGCTCGCGCGCTACATGGCGCGCATCGTGCTCATCGAGACCACGTACCTTGTGCCGGTCATCGTCCTCGTCACGGTCGTGGCGGCATTCGTGGAGCGGCAGTACGTCTTCGACATGGCGCTTGCGCTGGTGTTCGGCGTGATCGGCTACATCGCTCACAAGACGAACTACCACGTCACGGCGATGCTGATTGGCATCATCCTCGGACCGCTGTTCGAGCAGTATCTCGCGCGCGCGCTGCGCATCTCGCAGGGAGATTTGAGCGTGCTGTTCTCGTCAACGCTCGGCAATATCCTGTGGGCGTTCCTGGTGCTTTCGCTCGTCCTGCCGGCGCTGAAGAGCCGTCTCAGGAAATCCAGGTAAACGCCCATCCCGCCGGAAAGGGCAAGTGCAGCAGGCGGTCGAATAGCCCGTAGAAAAACGCCCACACCGCGGCGGTGAAGACGGTCGAGAAGATCCAGCCTTCGTCCGCTTGCTGCTTGAGATAGAGGAAAACAAAAAACGGCACCGCGACCGGGAATCCGAAAAGCACGATCGCGGCAAAGAACCCCACGATCCAGGCGGCGGTCGTGGCGCTGCGGCGCACGACCTCGCGCTCCGCGACATCGCGGGTGAGCTGGAAATCCTGCACTTCGCTGCGCTCGGCCTTCCCGAACAACACCCAGGCGGCCTCGGCGGCGGAGAGCACAAAAAGCGGAATCCCGATTGCCAGCGGGAAAAGCGCCGCCTTCCACGGCCAGAACCAGGCGGCGATGACAGCGTAGCCGGAGACCGCCATGACACCGAGCGCGAGGGCGAGGGAAGCGTGGCTATGCATGCGCCGCCTTCCGGCGCCGCTGCACAAGCGGCCAGAAGATCACAGCGAGCGTGATCGCGATCAGCACCAGCACTACCGGCCGCGTAAGCCAGGCCGCGTCGTAGCGAGCCACCGAGATGTAAAGGTAATTCTCGGCGATTTTCCCGAGTACCAGTCCGAGTACGAACGGGGCACGCGGCCAGCCGGCCACGACCATGAGATAGCCGACGGCCCCGAACACCAGGGTCAGGAGAATGTCGCCGTAGTGGTTATTCGAGGTGTAGCTGCCGATGAAGATGAGAACCAGGATGACGGGGATTAGCACCGTGCCCCGGATCGTGGTCACGCGTGCGAGGTGATCGAGGAACAGGAAGCACGCGATCACGGTGACGACGTTCGCGATGACGATAGTCCAGACCATTGAAAAGGTGATGGGGAGATGCTTGGTCAGCATGTCCGGCCCGGGGACTAGGCCGAGCAGGAAGAAGCCGCCCAGCAGTATCGCCATCGCGGTGCTGCCCGGAACGCCAAAGGCGACGGTGGGAATAAGCGAGCCGCCTTCCTTGGAGTTGTTCGCCGCGCCGGGGCCGAGCACCCCGCGCACGTCTCCCGCGCCGAAGCCCTTCCGCTCCTCGGCAGTGCGCGCGCTTTGCGTGGCGTGGCCGTAGGCCATCCATTGCGCGACCGCCCCCCCCATGCCGGGCATGATGCCGATGAAGGTGCCGATCAGGCTGCAGCGGATCGTGAGCCAGAAATGCCGGAAGGTGTCCTTCACGCCTTCGAGCGCCCCTTTGCTCACACGCCCGGCGGGCAGCTTTCCGGCGATCGAGGTTCGCCGGATCGCGAGGTCGATGATCTCCGGGATGGCAAAGATGCCGACCAGCACCGGTACGAGGTCGAGCCCGCCCCACAGGTAGAGCGAGTCGAAGGTGTAGCGGGCGATCCCCGCCTGCGGATCCTGTCCGACAGTGGCGCACAGCAGCCCCAGTCCGCCGGAAAGGAAGCCGCGCACCATGCCGCGGACGCCCGGGGCGCTCAATGAGGCGATGAACGCGATGCCGACGATGGCCAGCATGAAGAGTTCGGGCGAGCCGAAGGTCAACACCAGCGGCCGCACTATGGGGATCGCAATTGCCAGGGCAAAGGCGCCGACGATGGCGCCGACCAGCGAGGAGGCAAGCGCGGCGCCGAGCGCCCGCCCGGCCTCGCCCTTTTTCGCCATCGCGTGCCCGTCCAAGATGGTCGCGGCGCTCGCCGCTTCGCCGGGTACGCCGAACAGCACCGAAGTGATGTCGCCGGTGGTCGCGACCACGGCATGCATGCCGAGCAGGAACGCGAAGGCTTCCACCGGCTGCATCGCGTAGATGAAAGGCAGCATCAAGGCGAGCGTGGTCGCGCCGCCGAGTCCCGGAAGCAGGCCCACCCAGAAGCCCAGCGCGACGCCGAGCATCATGAAGGCAAGGGGCTTCCAGTGGAGGACGAGAAACAGCCCCTCGCCAAGCGCTTCAATCATCGGTTCGGTCTACTCGCCGAACTTGATGTACTTGCTGAACTCCTCGACGATGTCCTTCGGCTGCGACAGGACCTCGTTCATCACCTTCACCGCCACGTCGCCGTCGACGAACTCGAGATCCATCCTCGCCTTCTTCGACTCGGCGACGAGCTCCGGGTCCTTGATTGCCGCGGCGAAAGCCTCGCGCATTGTCCTCAGGTGCTCGGGCGGGGTGTTGGGATGCATGACGTAGGGACGGCCGACGATCTCGGGCGCGGAGCGCAGCGCCATGATCGCTTTCGCCCGCGGCGTCGGCGCGAGGTCCTCGTCGATCGGGAGGTTCTCCACGCCCGGCTCGGTAGCCCGCGCGCGCAGTACTGGCCGCACGAGATTGCGGTCGATGAACGGCCGGATCGAAGTGAACGAGCCCGCGCGGCCGTCGACCTCCTTGCGCTCCACCGCCAGCATGATGTCCGCGCTGCTCTGGTAGCCGCTCACGAGCTTGAGGTTGACGCCGAGAAACTCCTTGAGAAGCAGCGGAAAGTCGTAGGTGTTGGCGCCGGGCCCGGTAGCGCCGATCACGATCTGCTGCTTGGACTTGCGCAGGTCCTCGAACGACTTGTAGGGCAGGTCGGTCCGGATCGCGAGTACCGTGCACTCGCTGGCTGCCGAGCCCACCCACGCGAACTTGGTCATGTCGAACTTGACTCCCTCGACCTTCGTCAGCTGGGCGATCGGCAGGTTACGGTTGAACGTCCCGATCGTGAGGCCGTCGGGCTTGGCGACGGCGTAGACATGGTTGGCAGCGATGATGCTATTCGCGCCCGGCATGTTTTGCACGATGACGGTCGGCTTGCCGGGAATGTGCTTCGGCAGATGGCGCGCCAGCACGCGCGCGGTGGCGTCGTAGCCGCCGCCGGTCTTGTAGCCGACTACGATGGTGACCGTTTTGCCGGCGTAGTACTGCGCAGCCGCCGGCGCGGCGGCGAGCGCGGCGATCAATCCCAAAAGCAGCCTCATGAGCCTCCTCCTAGTGATGATGATCGTGCATCAAATGCTTCGGGACGTCGGCAAAGAGCTCCTTCGACGAAGGAGCCGCGGCGCCGACCCACTCGACGCCGCCGCGCTTGCGCACCGCCTCGCGCAGGTCCTCGAACGTGAGGCACGCCGGATCCTTCGCCACCTCCAGGCGCTGAGCAAGCGCGGCGAGGACGAGCTTGCGCACCTGGCGCCCGCTCCAGCCTCCGCAGAGCCTCGCCACCTCATTGATTTCGTCGTCGGATTGCAGGAGCGGCTTCAGCGCGGGCCATTGTACGGCCAGCTCGGCGAGCGAGTCATGCAGGATGCGGGCGACCGTCCCGGGATCGGGCAGCGCGAAATGCATCACCAGGTCGGCGCGCGACAGGAACGCCTCGTCGATGGCATCGATGAAGTTCGTGGTCGTCACGAAGAGCACTGCGGGAAGCTTGCGCGCCACCTCATCGATGCCGAGCATCACCGCATCGGTGGCGCGGTGCACATCGACCGGGTTGGTCTCGAATGAGGCCGTGCTGCGGCGCACCGCGAAGCTCTCGACCTCGTCGATCAGGACCACGGTATGCGGGCGCCGCGCCGCAATCTCCGGAATGGTGTCGGTGAGAAGCCGCATGATGTTGCGTTGGCTCTCGCCCAACATGTCGCTCGGGAAGGCATGCGGGTTGATCTCGACAAGCGTGCTCGCCCCTTCCCGTGCGAGCGCGAGCGCCGCTACCTGCGCGAGGCCGCGCGCGAGCGTCGTTTTGCCCGTGCCCGGGGGGCCAGCAAGCACGATCAGGCCGTGCGGCAGCCCCGCCAGGGTGGCGAGCTTGCGCCCGTGCTTGAGCGTGAGCAGCGCTTGCGCGAGCAGCCGCTCCTTGACCCCGGCCGGCACGATGATCGCATCCCAGTCCTTGTCGTGGTGCTCCGCGGGCAGGGTATGTAGCGAAAGAACGCCCGGCGGGAGCGCAGGAGCAGGCGTCGCCATCAACCCTCCGGCCGGCGATCCTCAGGCCAGTCGATCTCGCAAACCTCTTTCATGCTGAGGAGCGTATCTTCTGCCTCCTCGAAGAGCACCAGCGGATCGGTAAGGGCGCGCATCGTCTCCAGGATCGAGTCGAACATGTGCACGCGCACGAGCCGGGCCTCGCCCTTCGGGTCGTCGTTGAAGTGCTGGTGCCACAGGAAATGATCGACCACGATGAGGTCGCCTTTTTTCCAGCGGTAGTGCTGCCCGCGGTCCGGAGCGGTGCCCATGAAGCTGTGGCCGTAACCTTCCACGACGTAGAGCCAGGCCTCGCCGGGATGACGATGCAGCGATTGCGTCCTGCCGGGCGCGAACTGGATCATGACCTGGGTGATGCCCGAGGATTCGCTGCCGATCGCGCGGTCGACGAGGAACTTGGTGCGCGTGCCGCGCGGCGTGGCGAGCAGGTCCTGCTCGTCGTACGGAGTGAGGATGCGCCCGCCTCGGCGTTTCTGGGTTTCCTGAAAAACTCTCCTCAATCGACGCGCGTAGGGATCGTCTCCGTCCATCCCCCGGCTCGAAGGCGGCGGCGGCGGAAGGTTGCGCACGTCGTCGTGCCCGCGATCTTCCAGCACCGACATGCCGAGGCTCCAGAGCATTGGCTCGGACGAATAGCTCATGAAGCGGGCGCTCTTCGCGCCCTCGTTGCCGTGCCGGTGCCAACTCCACGCTGGGATGTGGATCGCGTCCCAGGGCTTCCATTCGTAGCGTCGGTCGTCGATCTCGCTCCAGCCCGAGCCTTCGACGATGAAAAGCTGCGCGTCCCAAGAATGGCGGTGGATCGTCGTCACGGTGCCCGGGTCGATCTCGTGCACCAAGGCGTCCAAGCAGCGCGTCGGCGAGTCGCCGTCCCAGCCCATGTAGACGCCGCTCCTTAGGCCGCGCGCAGTACGCTGCAGCGCGACATCCTCGCTGCGGATTACCGTGCGGCGGTTTTTGCGCCACTGCTCGATGAACTCCGCGCGGCGCTTCTTCTGGATGTGGTAATGCGTGACGGCGGTAGTGGTCTTCGTGCTCACGAGGCGGGCTGTTCCGAGCGTTTCTCTATATAGAACCGCGTTCTCCTCGGCTCACTTCACCATAGAATAGTGCGAGGGTCAATGAATCGCGCATTGCAATTCCGGTCGAAATCCTGGGTGGCCTGGATGCTGCTCAGCATCGCAGGCGCGAGCTTCGCAAATGAGGCCGTATATCGCTATCGCGGCGCCGATCGCGACAGTCGCCTGCTCGAGAATGCTCGCAAGGAGGGGAGCGTGGTGCTCTACACCTCGCTCGCACCGACCGAATCGGGACCACTCGGCCAGGCGTTCGAGAAGAAGACCGGGGTGAAGGTCGAGATCTGGCGCGCAATCAGCGAGAAGGTTGTGCAGCGCGCCGTAACCGAGGCGCACGCCCGGCGCTTTGCGTTCGACGTCGTGGAGACCAACGGCCCGGAGATGGAGATCATGGCGCGCGAGAAGCTGTTCGCCGATTTCCACTCCCCCTACCTCGCCGACCTGCCGTCGAGCGCGATTCCCTCGCACCGCGAGTGGATCCCGGACCGAGTGAACTTCTTCGTCGTCGCTTTCAACACGACAAAGGTGAAGCGCGACGAGATCCCGAAAAGCTATACCGGCTTCACCGACCCCAAGTGGAAAGGACGCATCGGCATCGAGGCCACCGATGCGGAGTGGATGGCGACGCTCGTAAAGATATGGGGCGAGACCGCGGGCATGGCGTACTTCCGCAGCCTCGCGGAGATGAAGCCCGACGTGCGCAAAGGCCATGTGCTGCTCGCCGAGCTGATCGCCGCGGGCGAAATCCCGGTCGGGCTCACGGTCTACAACAGCAACGCCGAATCGCTGAAGCGCCGCGGCGCACCGATCGAATGGCTGCCGGTCGAGCCGGTGGTCGGGCGTCCGCAGGGCATCGCGCTGGCGCGCCACGCGCCCCATCCCCACGCCGCGCTGCTCTTCGTCGATTTCGTGCTTTCACCGGAAGGCCAGGAACTGCTCAACTCGATGGGTCGCGTGCCGGTGAGCAGCAAAGTGAAGACCGACCTCAATCGTTTCCCGTACACAATGGTCGATCCGGTCACGGTGCTCGACGAGCAGGAAAGATGGAACAGGCTATGGGAGGGCCTATTCATCCGGAAGTAACCAAGGCCCGGCTGTCCTCGGTCGCCAACTCGATCCGGTTGCTGAATTCGTTCTCGGGCGATGAGGATGAGCTGGGGATCACCTTGCTCGCCAGCCGGCTGCGCCTGGCAAAGAGTACCGTGCATCGCCTGGCGTCGACGCTGACGAGCGCGGGGTTCCTGGAGCAGAACGCCGAAACCGGAAAGTACCGCCTTGGAGTCGCGCTGTTCGAGCTCGGCGCGCTGGTGCGCCGGCGCATGGACGTGGCGAACGAGGCCCGTCCGAAGCTGCGCGAGCTGCTGGAGAAGACCGGCGAGACGGTGCAGCTCGGCATCATCGACCACTTCAGCGTCCTTTATGTCTACGAGATGGAGAGCCCCCGTGCGATCCGCATGGCCGCAGCGGTGGGTGGCCGCGCACCGCTGCATTGCACGGCCCTCGGCAAGGTGCTGCTCGCGTCTCAGCCCGAAGATTTCGTGAAGCAGGTGATCGACCGCGGCCTCGCTGCGTATACCTCGAAGACACTGACACGGCGCGAGGAGGTCCGCGAGATGCTGGAAGAGGTGAAGTCCCGCGGGCGCGCGATCGACGACGAGGAAAGCGAAAGCGGTCTGCGCGCCATCGCGGCGCCGGTGCACAACCATTCCGGGGCGGTGATCGCCGCGCTCGGCGTCGCCGCGCCCGTGCAGCGCATGAGCAAGAGGATGCTGCACACCTGCGTGCCCACCGTCATCCACGCCGCAAGCGCCGTTTCGGCGCGGCTTGGATACCACCGGCGCCTCAATGGCGAGTAGCAAGCCCCACACGCTCGCCGACCATGCTTACGGCGTGGATCAGGACCACGACCACGATCACGACGCCGACCACGAGCACGATGCTTCGGCCGAGCAAAACGCGCTCTGGCTGCAGGACAACGTCTCGCTCACGAGCGTAGGCATCGACATCGGCTCGGCCGGCACCCAAGTCATCTTCTCGCGGCTGCTTATGCGGCGCATGGGGGAGGACCTGTCGAGCCGCTATTTCGTCGTCGACCGCGAGACGCTCTACCAGTCGCCGGTGGCGCTCACGCCCTACGCGAGCGAGACGCGCATCGACGACGAGGCCGTCGGGCGCCTCATCGACGAGGCGTACGCGGCCGCCGGCCTGCACCCCGACCAAGTCGACACCGGCTCGGTGATCCTGACGGGGGAAGCGCTGCGCCGCGAGAATGCCCAGGCGATCGGCGAGCTGCTCGCCGAGATCGGCGGAGAGTTCGTCTGCGCGACCGCAGGGCATCACATGGAAGCGATGCTTGCGGCGTACGGCTCAGGCGCGGCGAAGGTCTCCCACGAGCGCGGCCTGCGCGTGCTCAACATCGATATCGGCGGCGGCACGACCAAGCTTGCCTTGATCGAGCACGGCCGCGTGCTCGAGACCGCGGCGATCCACATCGGCGGCCGGCTGCTGGTGGCAGACGCTGAGGGCCGCATCACGCGTCTTGATCCTCAAGGGCGCGAGCTGGCACGGCAGGCAGGGCTCGACTTGCAGCTCGGCGGCCGAGTCGCGCCGGTTGAACTGGATTCCTTTTGCGAATGGATGGCGGAATCGCTCTGCATGGCGATACTGGGCGAGCGGCGCTTCTATCTCACCGAGCCGCTCAGGGAGCTGCGGGCCATCGGGGGCGTCATGTTTTCCGGCGGGGTCGGTGAATACGTTTACGGCCGCGAGGAGCGTGATTTCGGCGACCTCGGAAGGCGGCTGGGCCGGGCGCTCGCAAAACGGCTCGACCGCCTGCCGGGAAAATTGCTTCCGGCCGGCGAGTGCATCCGCGCGACGGCCTTCGGCGCCTCCGAGTACAGTGTGCAGCTTTCGGGCAACACGGTCTATGTGTCCGAGCCCGGCGCGCTGCTGCCGCGCAAAAACCTGCCGGTGCTGCAGCCGCCCGTGCGGCTCGAAGGTGCGATCGACGCCGTTACCGTTGCTGCCGCCATCCGCGCCCATTTCGAGGCCTTCGACATGGCCGAAGGCGAAACCGAAGCCGCGCTCGCCTTCAGGTGGCGCGGCGAGCCTTCCTTCGAGCGCCTGTCCGCCCTCGGACGCGCAATCACCCTTGCGCTACGCGCCACAATTGACCGGGAGAAGCCGATCTATCTCGTCCTCGAAGGCGATGTCGCGCACACGCTCGGCGCGATCCTCAAGGAAGACTGGAAGCTGCGCTCTGAAGTGCTGGTGATCGACGGCGTCGCGCTGCGCGACTTCGACTACATCGATCTCGGGCGCATCCGGGTGCCATCGAACACCGTGCCCGTCACGATCAAGTCCCTGGTCTTTAGCCAGGACCCGCGCGTGCCTCATCGGCATGCCGAGCACCACCACGCTCGCTAGGGCGCCGGCGGCCGCTGTGCCGCGGCTCGCCTTTGACCCGAAATGGCTGGTCATCGGCGCTTGTGTCGCCATCACGGTGTACCTCGGCATCGTGCCGCTCGGCTTTCTGCTGTGGCAAAGCTTCTTTACGCCGCACACTGCGGCGAAGGCGGCCGAGTTCACCCTCGGCAACTACCGCGAGGCCTACGCCTCGGCCGAGACGTGGGCGCTGTTCTGGAACTCGCTGAAGTTCGCCTCCGGCACCGCCGTGCTCGCTTTCTTCCTCGGGACGCTACTGGCATGGATGAACGAGCGCACCAATACGCCGTTCAAGGCGCTCTTTTTCGCGCTCGCGCTGATTCCGCTCGTGATCCCGGGGATCCTCTTCACCGTCTCGTGGATCCTGCTTGGCAGCCCGAAGATCGGCCTCATCAACCTCGCGCTGCAGAAGCTCCTGGGCACCGACGCGGTGTTCATCAACGTGTATTCGCTCTGGGGAATGATCTGGGTGGACGCGCTGCACTATTCACCGATGGCTTTCCTGCTCATGACGGCGGCGTTCCGCGCGATGGATCCGGCGCTCGAAGAGTCGGCCGTGATGAGCGGCGCGAGGGTGTGGCAAGTGGTTACCCGGGTGACATTGCCACTGGTATGGCCCGCGATCTTCGCCACCTTGCTCATCCTTTTCGTGCGGGCGATCGAATCGTTCGAGGTGCCGGCGCTGCTCGGGCTGCCGGTCGGCATCCACGTGTTCACCTCGGCGATCTATCAGGCGGTGCACCGCTACCCGAGCCAGATCGGGCTCGCTTCATCGTACGCGGTGACGCTGCTCCTCATCACGACCGTCGGCGTCTACTTTCAATCGGTGCTGTCGAGCCAGGGCAGCAAGTACGCCACTGTGACGGGCAAAGGCTTCCGGCCGCGCCAGATCGACCTCGGCCCGTGGCGTTACCTCGCGGTCGCGGTATTCCTCGTGTACTTCCTGCTCATCGTGGTGTTGCCGTTCGTTGTCCTGCTGTGGTCGTCGTTCCAGAAGTTCTACTCCGTGCCCTCCGTCGAAGCGATCCAGCGCATGACGCTCGAGCCATACCGGACGATCCTCGAGCACCCGAGCCTGTGGCGCTCGGTGTGGAACAGCCTGCTGCTCGCGCTCGGCTGCGCGACGCTCATCATGCTCGTGACTTCGGTGATCTGCTGGATCGTGGTCAAGACGAAACTGCCCGGACGCTGGCTGCTCGACAATATCGCCTCGCTGCCGATGGTGTTCCCCGGCATCGTGCTCGGCCTCTCCATCATGATCCTCTATCTCTACGTGCCGGTCGGCGTGTACGGCACAATCTGGATCATGCTCATCGCCTATGTGACGCGCTTCATGCCCTACGGGCTGCGTTACAACACGACCTCGATGCTGCAGATCCACAAGGAGCTCGAGGAATCCGCGGCGATGAGCGGCGCCTCCTGGGCGACGACCTTCCGGCGCATCATCCTGCCGCTGCTCAAGCCGGGGCTGGTCGCCGGCTGGATCTACATCATGATCGTGTCGATTCGGGAGCTTTCGAGCTCCATCCTGCTCTACAGCCCGGGTAGCGAAGTGCTCTCGATCCTCATCTGGGAGCTGTGGGAGAACGGCCAGTACGTCGAGCTCTCGGCGCTCGGGGTCATGTTCATCATCGCGCTGTTCGTCCTGGTGATGATCGCGCAGTGGGTCGGCAGCAAGTTCGGGATCAAGGAGCACTAGCCTTGCTTAGCGTCTCGGCCTTGTGCACGGAGTACGTCGGCGAGCACGGCCAGGCGATCCGCGCCGCGCAAGACGTGAGCTTCGAGGTGCCGCCGGGCAAGCTTTTCACGCTGCTCGGCCCGAGCGGATGCGGCAAGACCACCACGCTGCGTTCCATCGCCGGGCTGGAAAAGCCGCGCGCAGGAGAGATCGTTGTCGGGAGCGACATCATTTACTCCTCGAAGCAGGGAGTATTCGTGCCGCCGAACCGCCGCGGACTCGGCATGGTGTTCCAGTCCTATGCCATCTGGCCCCACATGAGCGTGTTCGACAACGCGGCGTTTCCGTTGCAGGTCTCGAGCAAACGCATCCCGAAAATGCAAGTCCAGGAGCGCGTGCACCGCGTGCTTAAGGTCGTAGCGCTGGACGAAATGGCGGATCGCGAGGCGACCAAGCTGTCCGGCGGGCAGCAGCAGCGCCTGGCGCTCGCGAGGGCCCTCGTCATGGAGCCGCCGCTGCTGCTCCTCGACGAGCCGCTTTCCAACCTCGACGCCAAGCTGCGCGAGCGCATGCGCTTCGAACTGAAGCGCCTGCAGCGCGAGCTTGGCATCACCACCGTCTACGTCACGCACGACCAGAGCGAGGCGCTCGCGCTGTCGCATTCGATCGCGGTGATGAACGCAGGGTGCATCGAGCAGCTCGGCTCGCCGCGCGAGGTGTATGAGCGTCCGCGCAACCAGTTCGTCGCCGACTTCATCGGCACCACCAACTTCATCAAGGGCGACGTCGCCGCGGCGGACGGCGGCGGTTTCTATCGCATCGTTTCCGAGATCGGTGCGCTCAAGGCGCGCGGCGTCGATTCGTTGAAGACCGGAGAGGAAGTGGTGCTGTCGATCCGTCCCGAAGACATCGAGCTTTCCGAGAGCCGGCGCGACGGCGAGAACATTTATGCGGCCACCGTCGACCAGAAGGTGTTCCTCGGCGAATTCGTCGACTTCCAGGTCATGATCGGCCGCCGCTCGGTGCAGTCGCGCGCGCATCCCTCGCTGCGCACCCGCGTCGGCGAGCCGCTCTTCGTGCGCATCGACCCCGACAAATGCGTGGCGCTCAAGGCGACCGGCGAGTGGGCCTACGAATGAAGCGCTGGGCGTCAGATGTGATCGTGGACCTGATGCACCAGTACGAGCTGCCGTACGCGGCGCTCAATCCGGGCGCTTCGTACCGCGGGCTGCACGACTCGATGGTGAACTACGGCGGCAACCGGCCGGTGATGATGCTGTGCCAGCACGAGGAGACCGCGGTGCAGATCGCGCACGGCTACGCCAAGGCGAGCGGCAAGCCGATGATCGCGATCCTGCACAACCTGGTCGGCCTGCTGCACGCGAACATGGCGATCTATTACGCCTACGCCGACCGCGCGCCGGTGTTCATCATCGGCGCCACCGGGCCGATGGACGAGACCAAGCGCCGGCCGCGCATCGACTGGATCCACAGCGCGCTCGTGCAGGGCGAAGCTGTCCGCGCCTATACAAAGTGGGATTACCAGCCGACCGTGATCGACGGCGTGCCCGAGTCCTTCGCGCGAGCCTATTCGGTGATGATGACCGAGCCGCGCGGCCCGATTTACATGTGCTACGACGCCTGGCTGCAGGAGCAGCCGCTCAAGCACGAAGTTTCACTCCCACGGAATTCCGCTTCCAAGGTCCCGAGCGCGCTGGCCCCCGATCCGGCCGCGCTCGAGCGCGCCGCAGAGATGCTCCTTACGGCCAAGCGCCCTGTGATCATCGCCGAGTACGTCGGACGCGAGCCGACCGGCTTCCACGCGCTGGTGGAGCTTGCGGAAACGCTCAATGCGCCGGTCTACGACGTGAATAGCCGGCTCAATTTTCCCAGCCGGCATCCGCTCAACCTAAGCATGGTGAAGGACGTCTTCCGCGAGGCGGATCTGATCCTTTGCCTCGATACGCGCGACTGGGAGCGTGCGACGACCGAGCTCGTGAGCACGACACGCGAAGTGACGTCGCTCGTTCCCAAAAGCTGCAAGTGGATCGACATCGGCTTCGGCGATCTCGAGATCTCGAGCTGGGCGATGGACTACCAGCGTCTCGCGCACGCGGACTTGCGGATACTCGCGGACACGAGCATCGCTATTCCCACACTTACGAAATTACTGGAGGGAAGGGCTCCAAAACGGGAAGCTTGGTTCGCCGATCTGCGCAGGAGAACCCATGCGCAGTGGGAAGCCGAAGCCAAGCAGGATTGGGACGCGAGCCCGATCACGCTGCCACGGCTTGGAACCGAAGTCTGGAACGCCATCAAGGGCGAAGACTGGGTGCTAAGCGCCGGTACCCTGGACGACTGGGCCCGCCAGATCTGGGACTTCGACAAGCCCTACCGCCACCCGGGTAAATCGCTCGGCACCGCGACCCAGATCGGCATTTCCCTCGGAGTCGCGCTCGCGCACCGGGACGCCAAGCGGCTCGTCGTCGACCTGCAGCCCGACGGCGACCTGATGTTCGACGCTGGGGCGCTCTGGGTAGCGGCGAAGCACCGCATCCCGCTCCTCGTCGTCATGTACAACAACCGTGCCTATTACAACGACTGGGTGCACCAGATCCGCATGGCGAAGCTGCGCGGCACTCCGGTCGAGCGCGCGCATATCGGCATGGACATGGTCGATCCGGCGCCGGATTTCGCCGCGCTGGCGAAATCTATGGGCTGGTATGCCGAGGGTCCCATCGACCGTCCCGGCGACGTCGCCGCCGCGCTCAAGCGCGCGATCGCGCGCGTCGAGGCCGGTCAGCCGGCGCTCCTCGACACGATCACGCAAAAGCGATGAGCCCGGAGGGAAGGAACGACGGCGTCGGCGTGGTGGGAGCAGGGCGCATGGGGCTGCCGATCATCGGCCACCTCGCCCGGAAAGGTTTCCGGACGTTCGCTACCGACGTGAATGCCTCGAAAAAGTCTCCGGTGGAGAATCTTCGTGCCACTTGGGCTCCGAATGTCGCGGAGCTCGCAGGGCAGAGCGATATCCTGCTTGTGTGCGTGGGCTTCGACCACGAGGTGCGGACGCTGCTCGAGGAGAACCGGCCAGCCCTGAAGGGAAAGATCGTCGCGATCCTGAGCACGATCCTGCCGAAAACGGTGCAAGAGTTGGCCACAGGCAATCCACAGGCTTCGGTTATCGACTCCACCGTCTGCCGCGGCGGGGATGCCGCCGACAAGGGCACGCTGCTCTCGTTCGTGGGCGGCCCGCAGGATGTGGTAGAGCGCGTCACGCCGGTGCTGAAGGCCTATTCGTCCGATGTAGTGCACACCGGCGGCGTCGGCTCCGCGCAAGTTGCCAAGGCGGTGAACAACCTCATCATGTGGGCCTGCCTGGTCGCGGACCACGAGGGCCTCGCGCTCGCGCAGCGCTACGGGGTGGATGTCGACATGCTGCGCCGGGCGCTCGGCATGTCGAGCGCCGCCAACGCGGCCCTCGAGAAGTGGGGTACGCAGACCATGGCGTGGGCCGAGGACGACATGGCGATCGTTGCGCAGATGGCTGCGGAGTGCGGGCTGGCGTTGCCTCAGGCGGGGCTTACACGGGACATCTGCCGGTCGCTCAAGCCGCGGCGCTTTCAGCTCGACAAGTACTAAGCAGCTTTTTCCGGAAGCTCGCCGCGTTCCATAGCGTAGGCTTTGTCCATGTTGGGCTTGAGGCCGTGCTTGGCGAGCGCCTCGGTGAACCACTGACGGATCTCCGGACGCTCGTCGGCGTAGTCGATCTGGTCGCCGCCCAGGCGCCGACTGATCCAGGCCTTGGGCACGCCCTGGGCGTTGCGCACCGCCACACCCTCGGCCTTGAAGGCGAGGTAGCGAGCGGGCGTGGTGCCGGTGTTGAAGTGCTGGTGGAACCACATGTTGGGCGGCACGATCATCGTGCCTTCGCGCCAGTCGTAGCGCTTCGGCGCCTCGCCCTCGGGCCACATGAGGCTGAAGCCTTCGCCCGACAGCACGATGACGTGCGCGCCGGGACCGTGCGCGTGCGCCTTCTTATAGGTGCCGACCGGGAACTGGGAGATGTGGCTGTTCATCGAGCCCTTCGCCATGCTGAAGCGCGTGTGGCCGCCACCCGCTCCGCGCTCCTTTGCTGCGAAAAGGGGGAGGTTGATGGCGTCGGCGACGAAATTGGTGTCGAGCAGGAGCCCTTTCTGCTCGCCCCTGTTGGCGAAGTACTCGGGCTCACCGGCGAAGCGGTCCTTGAAGTCGTAATCACAGTTGAAAACGAAGTCGAGATCGCCGAACGCGTTGATGATGACCGGCGCATTGGTCACCGCCACGTAGCGCACCGGGTCCTTGCCCGAGCCGTTGAAGTGCTGGTGCCAGCAATTGAGCGGGATGGCGAAGATGGCGCCCGCCTTCCACTCGAAGCTCACGCGGTTCCCGGCGTTGTTCCACACCGCGGTCGAGCCGCGCCCGTCGAGCACGTAGATCATTTCCTCGAACAGCTGGCGCTGCGGCGCGAGGCTCTTACCGGACGGGATCTCGCACACATGACAATCGTTGGAGGTGCGGGAGGCATCGTGGTTGAGGAACACGCCCTTGCCGCCGCGCCGCGGCCAGGGCTTGAGCTCGACGGTGTGCAGGTTTTCGACGTAGAAGGAGCTGATGATGTCGAGCCCTTCGTCGCGCACCCAGCGCGTGTAGGGGGTCTCCTTCTCGGTAGCGAACTTGTTCGCGAACTCTTGGGAGACGGCGGCGGATTTCATTCGTGGTCGTAGTTCGTCTCGTCGTGCCGCGGCTCGAAGCCCACGCCCGCCGGCGTCGCTGGCTCGGTCGGCCGCGGAATCACCGACTTCTGGAACAGCATGTTCATGAACATGAACATGGGCTTCGACTTGAGCACCAGCGCGCGCGCCGGCTTGTCCGGGTCGGCGTTGAAGTGCTGGTGCACGCAATTGTTGTGCACGATTGCGACGTCGCCCGCCTGCCAGTCGTAGCGCACGCCGTCGTGAATTTCATAGCCTTTTCCATCCAATATATAAAAGGCTGCCTCGTTGACGTGCCCATGTTTCTGCGTCCGGCCGCCGGGCGCGTACTCCTCCAGGTGAATGTGCAGCGTCTGCGTCATCCCGTCGACCGGCTCGACGAAGTGCTTGGAGAAGGACTGCGGCCCGTCCTGAAACTTTATCTCCTTGCCGCGGATCACGCGCGGCAGGGAGCGCAAGCGCTTCAGCTCGTCCTTGAGGCTGTACTGGCCCTGGATCGCCCGGACGAAAACCCGGTCCCTCTTGCTGCTGTAGTGGGATTCTTTACCCATCTCAGTCCGCTTCCCGCTTGATCGCTTGCCCCTTGAGGAACAACTCCGACCAGATCTTTTCCCACTTCGCCTGCTCATCCAGCACGATCACGGGGTCGATCATGTGGAAGGGAAACTTGTTGAGGTTGGTCTCGACCGCGGTGCTCGCCGGCACGCGGTTGCGCTGCTTGAGAAGCTCCTGCCCCTCAAGCGAGAGCATGAAGTCAGCAAAGAGCATGGCCGCATGCGGGCGCGGCGCGCGCTTGGTCACCGCGACCGCGTTCGGGCGGCCGAATGTCGGGTCGAGCGCCTTCCACTTGATCGGCGCCCCGTTCACCAGCAGCCGCTCGGCGTTGTGGTTGTAGATCGTGGCCACGAGCGGGATCTCGCCCGCCGCGACGAGCTCGGCGAGCAGCGTGTGCCCGGTACGCACTTGCGGCTTCATTTCGGCAAGCTTCCGGAAGAAGGCCAGCCCCTTCTGCTCGCCCATGTACTTCACGATCGACGCGAACCAGTCGTCGTCGCTCGCCTCGATGCCGATCTTGCCTACCCAGCGCGGGTGCAGCAGGTCTTCGTAGCTGTTCGGCACCTCGTCGGGTTTCACCAGCTTCGTGTTGTAGGCGATGGTGAAGAAGTTAAAGCGGTCGGCGACGTAATGCTTGTGCTTGGCGAACGCGGCGGGCGGGAGATTCTTGAAATGCGGGCTCCAGAACTCGTCCAGCAGGCCCTCGCGGTAGAGCGCCTCCATCTCCGGGCCGTTCAGCTCGAAGGCGTCGACCGCGTGGCGCCCGGCACGCGCCTCGGTGAGCGCACGCTGTAGCACCTTCTCGCTGGAGGAGCGCCACAGCTCGACCTTCACGCCGTACTTCTTCTCAAATGCCTGTGAGATCGGCACCGAATCCTTGGTGTTGAGCGAGGTGTAGACAACGACCTGCTTCTCCTTTCTTGCGGCCTCGATGATGCGCTGGTCGCGGTCGGCGCCCTGGTACATGTAAATGTCGCGGTGCGACTGCGCCGAGGCCGGAAGCCAGGCGAACAGCAGCCCGATGAGAAGAATCCTCGCAGTCATTTCCACATCCTCCTCCTACGTTTAGACGGTTGCGTGCGCCGACCCCGGCTGCGGAACGAGCGCGTCTTCTGCAGCTTCGCTGAACGAGACGCCCCGAGGCAGGATGATCGACACCGAGCGCACGCGCTGATGGCGCGGCTCCGTCCCGGGCGGCGTCGTGCCCTTTTGCAGTCCTTGGGCGGCGGCAACGAGGCAGCGGCGCGCCATGATGATCCCCTGGTCGGTCGGCACCAGGTTTTCTTTGGTGCGGTCCTGGATCGGGCCCATGCTTTCTTGCACCGAGGCGTCCTGCATCGCGAAGCCTTCGACTCCCGAGAACGTGCGACGTTCCTTTTGCGCCTTGCGGTCTATCAGGTAGTCGTTGTCCTTGTTCGCGACCGGTCGGAAGGTGCCCGGGATGACCGGCACATGGATGCCTTTGCCTGCTTCCATCGCTGCGCGCTCGTCTTTTGTCAGCGGACGCGCTGCGTGATGGTTCGTGCTCCAGGCCCAGCAATTCTCGTCGTCGATCGGCACCCAGCAATGGCCGCCGATCGGGTGGTCCCCGCGCGGCGGAATGAGCGTGAAGCTCGGCATGACCCACTGCGTGATGCGCCAGTAATACCTGTCGTCGCCGGTATCGCGGCGCGCACCGATATAAAGACCTCCCGCAGACTCCACCACTTCGAACTGCGGCGCGAGGTCCTGCAGGTTATACCGGTGGCTCTGCTTGGCTCCCTTGAACATCGGATCGACCTTCATGGTGTGCCGATGGAGAAAGGAAACGTGGCTAGAGTCGATGCCGCCTTCCATCGCCTGAAGATAGTTGCATTGCTGCCAGCGCTTGGAGACGAAGCGGTGGCTGTCGGGAACCATCGCCCACTCGTGCTCCGGCAGCGGCGGCTGGAGCTCGCGCGGACCCATGTAGGTCCAGAGCACACCACCGCGCTCGATCAGCGGGTAGGACTTGAGCTTCATGCGCTGACACAGCTTCGGCTTGTCGGGCTCGGAGGGGATCTCGAGGCACTGACCGGTCACGTCGTATTTCCAGCCGTGGTAGGAGCAGCGCAGCCCGCCTTCCTCGTTGCGGCCGAACCATAGCGACACCCCGCGGTGCGCGCAGAACTCGTCGATCAGGCCCAGGCGCCCCTGCGTGTCGCGGAAGGCGATCAATTTCTCCGACAACAGGCTCACGCGGACCGGCGCACAGTCCGGCTCGGGAAGTTCCGAGGCCAGCAGCGCGGGCAACCAGTAGCGGCGGAACAGCTCGCCCATCGGCGCGCCCGGACCGGTGCGCGTCAGAAATTCATTCTGTTCCGCACGCATCGTTCGGTATATCGGAACGAAAGTTCTTCCATGCGGTGAAGTTTAGAATATTCGAGTCTGGTCCGGGAGCAGGAGTGATGGAACGACGCGACTTTCTCAAGGGTGCAGCGAGCATCGGCGCCGCCACGGCAGTGGTGGCCCAAGCTGCGGAAACCAAGCTGGCGGAGAAGTTGCTGCCCGGCGACATCGTCGTCGAACGCCCGGGCTCGGATTTCATGGTCGACGTCATCAAGACGCTCGGCTTCGAGTACATCGCCACCAATCCCGGCTCGAGCTTCCGCAGCCTGCACGAGTCACTCGTGAACTACGGCGGCAATGCCAGGCCGGAGCTCCTCACCTGTCTGCACGAGGAATCCGCGGTCGGCATGGCGCACGGCTACGCCAAGGCGAGCGGAAAACCGATGGCCGTAATGGTGCACGGCACCGTGGGTCTGCAGCATGCCGCGATGGGAATCTATAACGCCTGGTGCGATCGTGTGCCGATCTTCATCATCGCCGGCAACGGCCTCGACGCGAACAAGCGCAGGCCCGGCACCGAGTGGAACCACTCGGTGCAAGACGCAGCGCTCATGGTGCGCGACTACGTCAAGTGGGACGACTACCCGATGTCGCTCCAGCATTTCGCCGAGTCGGCAGTGCGCGCGTACAAGATCGCGACGACGCCACCGTGCGAGCCCGTGATGATCGTCGCAGACATCGACCTGCAAGAAGACGCAATCCACGCCGAAGGACTGAAGATCCCGAAGCTCGCGCACTCGCGCCCGCCGCAAGGCGACCGCGCGGCGCTTGCCGAAGCCGCGAAATGGCTCGCGAACGCCGAAACCCCCGTCATCATCGCCGACCGCATGGCGCGCGACCAGCAGGGCGTGCGCGACCTGGTCGCACTCGCCGAAACGCTGCAGGCG
>DASTPE010000149.1:0-31717 GCA_035762345.1 Burkholderiales bacterium | reverse complement strand
GAGTAGAAGTGCCCGGTGGCGAACTTGACGTTCTCGCCTTCGCCGGTGGTGGCGACGTAGGCGATGTCCTTCTCATGCAAATTGCTTTCCTTCAAAACCTCGTCGAAGCTGTGGCGTGCGAGCTCGAACGGGTCGCGCCGGCGGATGCGCTCGACGCGCTTCTGCAGCCATTGCTCGTCGTTGAACAGGACGGTCTTGACCGCTCCCGAGCCGATATCGATTCCGACCGTGTAACTCATGCCGCCACCTTCTCTCCCATGTGCTCCGCGCTCTTGCCTTCCTCCACCACCGCGCGCCACGCAAACGTCGCCGCGCCGAGCGCGCCGGTGTAGATCGAGTCGGGGTTGATGTTGATCGTCAGCTCGCCGTAGTTCTCGCGCACCAGGCCCGTAAGCGACTTCACCGCGGCCTCGTTCTTCGCCACGCCGCCGGTGAAGGTGAACTCATTTCGGATCCCGCCCGAGCGCGCGAGGATCGACATCGCGCGCAGGATGATGGCGCGGTGCAGCCCGGCCATGATGTCCTCGCGCTTCTCGCCGAGCGCGAGCCGGTCGCGCAGCTCGGCGCCCGCGAACACGGTGCAGGTCGAGTTGATACGAATCGTCTTCGTCGCCTTCATCGCGAGCGGGCCGAGCTCGTGCAGGCCCATGTTCATCTCGTCGGCGATGTACCCGAGGTAGCGCCCGCAGCCCGCGGCGCAACGGTCGTTCATCTGGAACGACTCGACGATGCCGTGCTTGTCGACCTGGATCGCCTTGGTGTCCTGGCCGCCGATGTCGAGCACGGTGGCGGTTGCCGGATACATCACGTGCGCGCCCAGGCCGTGGCACAGGATCTCGGAGCGGATGTGCTCCTTCGAGAACGGCAGCCGCGCGCGGCCGTAGCCGGTGCCGACGACGTACGTTTCCTCGAGCTCCGTGTCGAGCACCGATTGGATAGGTTCCCTGATTCTTGACGAAAAACTCTTTGTTTCAGGCAAGGCGACGAACGTGCGCTCGAGCGCGGCGAGGAGGTGCGCCTTGATCTGGTCGGCGTAGACGCGGTTCTCCACCTCGATGATCGAGCGGTCGAAGACGTTGAGCAGCTGGTCGTAGCGCACCCCCGCGTCCTTCGCCACCTGCTCGCCGAGCGAGAGGTACTGCGCGCCGGCGATGTCGCGGAAGAAGTCGCTCTTTCTCCGGGCGCCCGGCGCAAATAACGCCGGGGCTTCCTTCTTGAGAAGCCCAAACAGGGTCCGCAGGGCCGCGGTCACGGCACCTGCAGAATCGCCGAACTTCGCGCTCGCCACGTTGCGCGCGCACACCTGCTCCAGGTCGGCGAGCTGCTCCAGGTACTGCTCGAGGCGGAAGTCGCGTTCGAGCTGGCCGATGAAAGCCTCGAGCCCGCCGTTCAGCGAGTGCGCCTTCGACAATGCATCCCTGAACAGGTGGAAGCGCGCCGACAGCAGCGCTTCCTGCTTGGCGATGGTCGCGGCGGTGTCGTAGTTCGAGCGTGAATTCGTGATGCCGCGGCCGAGCACGCTGCGGCGCTCGTCGATGACCAGCGCTTTCGTGGTGGTCGAGCCCAAGTCGATGCCGATGAAGGTTTTCATGTCAGTGCACCGCGGCCGAGCGCTTCTGCTTGATCATCTGGAAGTAGCTCTCCAGGCGGTTCTTGATGTTCGCCGCCGAGAAGTAGCGCGGGTCGACGAGGTCGGACTCGATGAACGCCGCGGGCTTGCCGGTGCGCTTCTCGACCTCGCGCAGGATGAGGAGCTGGCCGGCGGAGAAGCTGTTGCAGCTCTTGATCGAGTTGATGAGCAAGCCGTCGGCCTGGTACTCGTCGATGTATTTGCAGATCATGTCGATGCGCTGCGGGAAATTCAGGTTGGTGTAGCAGCCGAGGCAGTAGTCGGCCAGCGACTCGAGCGGGCGCTCGGGGTCGTGGCGGAAGCCGAAGTCGTACACGCCGCCGACCTTGGCGTAGGTCGAGGCCACCACGACCGCGCCCTCCTCGTAAAACATCTTCCAGAAGTCGCGAAAGCTGGTCCAGTTCGGCGGACCCTCGACGACCAGCCGGTATTTCTCTTCCGCCAGCTCGCCTTCCGGCGTCACCGGACCTTTGCCGGCCTGCATCCTTTCTTCCACTTCCTTCCTAAGAACGGCGTAATACTTGGTGGCTTCGGGCACGCCGCGGAACGCGGTGAAGATCGGCCCGATGTAGTACACCGCGCCGAAGTAGCCGTCGATCGGGCTCGGGCGATGCTTCGCGGTCTGCAGCACCGCGACCAGGTTCTCCTCGGCTTTCACCGACTCCTTCATGTATTGCCGCAGGCGGTCGATGTCGAACTTGACGCCCGAGACTTCCTCGAGCGCCGGGATCACCTTCTCCTTGAGCTGGTTCACCACGTAGCGGCGCATCGCGGGATTGATCTTGCCGTCGCCCTGGTAGGGCACGTGCAGCATCACGGTGCGGCAGTCGTACTTCTGCCGCACGAGCTCGAACCACTTCATGAAGGTGAAGCAGCCCGTGTACGAAAGAAGCAGGATATCGGGATGCGGCATCGGCTCACCGGTCGGGCCGACCTCGCCCTGCAGCATCATGCCGAGGTCGGTCTTGACGTAGGTGCACACGTCTTCGGAATGGCCGTCGCGCTCGGCGTCCATGATCATCTTGCCGGACTTCTTGCGCATGCCGTTCTGCAGAGCGTCAGTTTCGGGCAGGCGACGCGCGAAGTCGAAGCACATGAGCAGCTCGTTCAGGTTGCCCGGCACGAAGGTGGCCGAGATCTTCTTGCCTTCGGTGTGCGCGGTCGCGACCTCATGATAGTTGCGGTTGATGAGCTCCTTCTGGAGCCACATCGCGTCTTCCTTGATGACCTTGGGCTTCTCTTTCTTCGGTGCTGCGGTGACGGTCGTCATGCGGCGCTCCAGAGCTTGATCGAGTCTGCGAAGGTGCCGGCTTGCTCGCGGATCGGCGCCATCTGGCCGGTGTTCTCCGCGAACTTGAAGGCGGTGTAGGGAATCTTGTGCTTGGCGAGGATCTCCTGGAGCATCGGCCGCTCGAGCAGCGCCGGGTCGCAGAAAGAAGCCGCGGCGAAGATCACGCCCTCGGCGCCGCGCGTCTTCACCTGGCGTAGCAGGTGTCTTCCCTTGTCTTCCTTGCGCTCGTCGTACTTCGACGCGGTCTGCGCCGATCGGTGCAGGAACGCCTTGGAGAGCTCTTCGAGCGGATCTCCCGTCGTCGGCACATCGTCGAGCAGCCAGCTCTGGATGAGCTGGAAGTCGTCGTCCACCACGTAGCAGCCCGCCATCTCGATCGACTTGATGAGCCCGAGCGGCGGCTGTTCGCAGAACGATCCGGTGAGTATCACCCGCGCGTTGTCGCGTTGCGGACGTTTCTGCTTTTCCGCCTCTGTCAAATACTCTTTTATCAGAACCGTGTGTTCCTCCGGAGGCAGGACGCAACCGGCCCGCAGCACGAGGTAGACCTCCGAAGTCGGCGCTTGCCAGGGCTTCTGCGCGCGGTAGGCGTAAAGCTCACGCACCGCCTTGCGGTTCTCGTTATACACGCGAATGGAATTTTTCAAATCTCCGTCGGTGATTTCTCTTCCTGAAAGAGCAGACAGATCCTTCCGCATCGTCTGCATCTCGTGCATGTAGAAGCTGCCGCCGGTCTGGTCGTCGTAGTTCTGCGGCAGGTCGAAGTACTTGACGTACTTGTCCTTGAACATGATTTGCCACATGCCCGAGAGGTTGCGGATCACGTCGCAGATCGACGGGAAGAGCATGCCGTCCAGGCAGTCGAGTCGGCCGGTGAGGCCGAGCTCCACGGTCGAGCGCGGGATGCGGCAGATGTAGCTTTGGTAGTAGGCATCGCCCTGGATGACTTCGAGCTGGTCGCCGCCGCCGAAGATGCCGACGGGCAGCATGCCCGCGGCGTGGACGATCTCGCGCGGCACGTAGATCGGCATATAGCCGATCGCCCTGCGCCCGGGCGCCGCCGCCTTCCACTGCTTCACGGCGTTGAAGTTGAGATCCTCGAAGAGCGCCGAGCAGCGCGCAACGACGTCTGACACGCTCATGAATTCTCCTTCACGGTCATCGGTGCTCCCAATTGGGCTTGCGTTTCTCGATGAAGGCGTTCAGGCCTTCGTTCGCGTCGCGCGTCGCCATCAGCTTGTCGAGGTAGAGCGCCTCTACTCCGTCGAGCCGTGCGCGCGCCAGCTCGGCGAAGGGTTCGCGCGCCGCGCGTACCGCGAGCGCGAGCGAAGCCGCGCTTTTTCCGAAAAGGTTCTTCTCGAAATAGACGAGCGCCGCGGCGGCCGGGTCGTCTGCCACCTCGTTCACGAGTCCCCACGTCGCCGCGTGCAGCGCGGTGATGGCGCGGCCGGACAGGAGCAGATCCTCGGCGCGCGACTGGCCCACGCGCAGCGGAAGCAGTACCGACGCGGCCGGGGCAAACACTCCGAGCTTGATTTCCGGCTGGCCGAGCTGCGCCTCGGGCGAGGCGAAGATCAGGCTCCCCGCCATGGCGAACTCGAGCCCGCCGCCGAGGCACTGGCCGCGCACTGCCATGAGAATGGGCATCGGCCATTCCAGCATCGCGGCGAGCAGTGCGTGCAGGCTTTTCAGCATCTGCTCGCACTGCGCCGGCAGGTGCTCCTCGACGCTCGCGCCGAACGAGAAATGCGGTCCTTCGTGGTCGACCAGCGCCGCGAGCAATCCCGGATCCCTCTTGTGAGAAGCAAAAGCGTCTGTGAGCGCGGCGATCATCGCCGCGTCGATCAGGTTGGCCTTGGGCCTCGCGAGGCGCAGCCGCAGCAGCGCTCCGTCGCGCTCCACCCACGCTTTCAACGGAGAAGCGGAAATCAGGCTCTCAGCCCGATTTTCGGTTCTGGCATCCGCTCCGCTCATTTGCCGGGCTGGATCTCGTCGTGCAGGCCGCCCACCCAGGGCTCGCCGGCGGCGATCTTCTGGCGCAGCTTGATGAAGTCGACCTCACGCTCGTCCTTCGGACCCTCATTGAACGCGGTGAAGCCCGCGCGCGCTTCGGTCACCATGTTGAGCGCGAGCCAGGCGCGGTGGTTCTCCTTGTTGCGGTTCCACGCCTCGAGCTTGGGCTTCCTCAGCTCCTCGATCGTCTTGGTGGTGCAGTCGGGGAAGGTGAGCAGCATCTTCGCGCACAGCGCTTCGACTATCTGGTCGAGCAGGCTCAGGTCGATTTGGCCTTTCTTCATGAGCTCCTTACCTTGCTTGAGCGCCTCGCCGGTCTTGCTCTTGCCGAAGATCAGCTTTCCGTAGTCGTCGTAGATGCGCTGGGTTTCCACCAGCGGGTTCGCGACGAACTTGCCGTCCAACTTAAGCGCCGGGGCGATGTCGGTGAGCATGCCCACGTGGTAGGCCTCGTGCGCCGAGAACGGCTCGCACAGCACGCACGCCGCCATGGCCCGCTCGGTGCCGATGACCGGCGGCAGGAAGTCGGTCGCGCCGCCGATCGGCGCCGAGCCGTGCTTCGGCCCGGCCTGGCCGAAGCGCGCCAGGTCCTGCGCCACCGAAAAGTCGCACGCCATGCCGATCTCCTGTCCGCCGCCGATGCGCATGCCGTTCACCCGGCAGATCACCGGCTTGTCGCAGGCGAGGATCGCCGAAACCATGTCGTTGAAGAGCCGCATGTACTGGCGGTATTCCTGCGGCCGCCCGGCGTAGTACTCGGCGTACTCCTTGGTGTTGCCGCCGGTGCAAAAGGCCTTGTCACCGACCCCGGTAAACACCACACAGTTCACGTCGCGTGCGTTTGACGCGGCGCGGAAAGCGAGGATCACGCCCTTCACCATCTCGGTGGTGTAGGAGTTGTACTGCGACGGGTTGTCGAGCCAAATCCAGGCGTTGTGCAGGCCCGGAGCTGGTGTGCCGTCGGGCTTGCGGGCCGGCCGGCGCTCGACCCGCACCCCGGGGACCGAAATCTGCGCCAGGTCGTGGCTTCTCAGGAAGAACGTCTCGGGGGCGGCCATGGATCCTCTCCTTGTCTCAAATAAGCATTCAAATACCGATTTGGGTTCTTTGGCATTTTTATCCCCGGAAAAGCTCCGGGATTTGACTTGGCTCAAGGTTTACGCGCGCGGTTCCGCCAAATTGCGTGGATGCGAAATTCCATCTCCCTGGTGGAATGAAAAGCTCCCTTTCGGTCGCTTTGGCAGGTAGTGGCGGCGCCGGCGTGATGACCGCCGGCAATATGTTGCTGGAAGCCGCCGCGGCGGCCGGCTACTACGGACTCATGACGCGCACCAGCGGCCCGCAGATCCGCGGCGGCGAGGCCGCCGCCATGGTGCGCGTGGCCGCCTTTCCCACAGACGCACAGGAGGACCGATTCCACGTGCTCACGGCGATCGACTGGCAGAACGTCGGGCGCTTCGCGGGCGAAATCCCGCTTGGCACCGACAGCGTCATCATCGGCGACCCCGCGCACGGCGCCCCGCCGGAAGTCTTTCTCAAGAGCGGCGCGCGCTACGTTCCGGTTCCTTTGAAAAAAATAGCCGGTGAAATCCAGGGCGCTTGGCCGAACATGGTGGCGCTCGGCGTGCTTGCCGGGCTGATGGGACTTCCCGCCGACGCCATGGAAGCCGCGGTACGCAAATCCATGAAGAAGGGTCTCGAGCCCGGCCTCGCGGCCGCGAGAGTGGGCCTTTCCCAAGCTTCGAACCTCGACGACTACAAGCTAACCCATCCCAACGGCGGAAAACCGCGTTGGCTGATCAGCGGGAACGAGGCCGCGGGCCTTGGCGCCCTGCGCGGGGGCATACGGTTCGTCGCGGCTTACCCGATCACCCCGGCGACCGAGCTGCTCGAGTGGCTCGCGCCCGCGCTCACTCGGGTCGGCGGCACGCTGGTGCAGGCCGAGGACGAGCTTGCCTCGATCAACATGGCCCTGGGCGCCTCCTATGGCGGCGTGCCGGCGCTCACGGCGACTTCCGGCCCGGGGCTCTCGCTCATGATCGAGTCGCTCGGGCTCGGCGTCACCGCCGAAGTGCCGGTGGTCGTCGTGGACGTAATGCGCACCGGCCCCTCGACCGGCATTGCCACCAAGACCGAGCAGGGCGACTTGAACATCGCGCTCTACGGAATGCACGGCGATGCACCGCACATCGTGATCGCGCCCAATTCGATCGCCGACTGCATCGCGGCGACGCAATGGGCGGTGGGCCTAGCCGAATCGCTGCAGGTCCCGGCAATCGTGCTGTCCGACCAGTACTTCGGCCAGGCAAGAGCGATCGTCGATGCGCCTGCGAGAGCGGACTTCGCTTTGAAGCGAGTGCTCCCCGAAAATCGGGACGCCTATAAGCGCTACGCATTGACGCCCTCCGGCGTATCGCCCATGGCCGTTCCGGGCACGGCGGGATGCCCTTACACCGCCGACGGGCTGGAGCACAACGAGCGCGGCACGCCCTCGTCGCAGGCAGGCGACCATCTGGCGCAGATGGACAAGCGCGCGCGCAAGATTTCGCAGCTCGACCCGGGGGATGCCTGGGCGAGCATCGAGGGCGAGGGAGAGACGGCGGTCGTGACCTTCGGCTCCTGCACCGGGCCGGTCCGCGAAGCACTGGCCGGAGAGCGGGTGAAGATCGTGTCGCTCCGCCTCCTCTCCCCCGCGCAGCCTTCGAAGCTGAACAAGGCGCTCAAGGGCGTGAAGCGCGTGGTGGTGATCGAGCAGAACCATAGCGGCCAGCTCCTGCGCTACCTGCGCTCGGAGTACGAGCTGCCGGGCGAGGTGAAGAGCCTGCGCCGCCCAGGACCGCTGCCGTTCCGCCCCGAGGAAATCCGGCGAGCCTTATGAATGCCCCACTCGCATCGGCAGCGCTCCAGGCCAAGGACTTCAAGTCCGATTACAAGCCGGTATGGTGTCCCGGCTGCGGCGACTATTCGGTGCTCTCGGCAATCACCAAGGCGCTCGCAATGCTCGAGCTCCGGCCTGAGAACGTCGCGGTGGTATCGGGAATCGGCTGCTCTTCGCGCATCCCGGCGTACACCACCTGCTACGGCTTCCATGGCGTGCACGGCCGCTCGCTGCCCGCCGCAACCGGGCTCAAGGTAGCGCGCCCGGACCTTACGGTGCTGGTTGCGAGCGGCGACGGCGATGGATACTCGATCGGCGGCAACCACTTCCTGCACGCGTGCCGGCGCAACGTCGACATCACCTACATCGTGATGGACAACCACGTCTACGGCATGACCAAAGGCCAGCCCTCGCCCACCACCGAGCCCGACTGGTCCTCCAAGCTCGCGCCCGGCGGCACCGGGCTGCGCGAATTCCATCCGCTGGTGATCGCGCTCGCCTCGGGGGCGAACTTCATCGCGCGCGCGTTCTCCGGCGACCCGAACGGCTGCGCCACCCTGATCGCCGAGGCGGTACGCCATCCGGGCTTCTCGTTCATCGAAATCCTTTCGCCCTGCGTCACCTTCCGACCCGAGCAACGCGCTTGGCGCGATGCGGTGCACCCGGCGCCGGTGGCGTTCACCGACGACCCCGGCCGCGCCGCTCGCCGGATCATGACCGACGACGGCTTCAACATCGGCGTCCTGTACAAGGGCAAACGGCCCGCCTACGCCGCGCCCGACTCACAGGGAGGCACGGTGGAGGACGTCGAGAGAACTTTCCAGCTATGAAAGCGAAACCCAAGCCTTCCGGCCAGTACGCCGATTTCATGGCGCGCGCCTACACCATGGAGCTCGAGGCGACCGAGCGCTACGCGCAGTTCGCCGAGCAGCTCGAGACGCACAACAACCGCGAGGTGGCGCAGCTCTTTCGCAAGCTCGCCGATATCGAGACGCTGCACGCGAAGCGCATCCTCGAGGAGATGAAGTGGCCGAGCGTGCCGGCGCTGCCGCCCGCCTACGCTTGGGAAGGAGACGAGGGGCCGGAGACCGCGCCGTTCGATTCGCTGCACTACCTCATGCAGCCGTGGCACGCGCTCGAGATCGCGTTACGCTGCGAGCGCGACGCGCAGCAATACTATGAAAACGTCGCCGCGAGCCGCGCGCCGCAGAAGGTGCGCGACGCCGCGCGCGAGATGGCGACCGAGGAAGCCGAGCACGTGCGCCTGATCCAAGAATGGATGAAGCGCGTGCCGCGCCCCGGGGCGGGCTGGGACGAGGATCCCGATCCTCCGCGGACAACTGGATAACGACAAAATGCGCGGAGGATTGAAATGCGCGGCTTGAAAGGAAAGACGGCCATCGTCACCGGCGGTGCCGCCGGCATCGGCGCCGCGGTAGTGCGCCGTTTTCAGGAAGAAGGCACGCGGGTAGTCGTGTTAGACCTCAAAGGCGATCCCGCCGTCGACATTACCGACTACGCGGCGGTGAAGAAAGCGGTGGACGCGGCCGGGCCGGTCGACATCCTCGTCAACAATGCCGGCTGGGACATGTTCAGGCCGTTCCTCAAGACCGATCCCGCGTTCTGGCAGAAGATCATCTCGATCAACCTCATCGGTGCGATGAACCTGCTGCACTGCATGCTGCCCGGCATGGTGGAGCGCGGTCGCGGCAAGGTCGTGAACGTGGCGTCCGACGCTGGCCGCGTCGGCTCGTCGGGGGAGGCGCCCTACTCCGCGTGCAAGGGCGGAATCATCGCGCTCACCAAGACGCTGGCACGCGAGATGGCTTCGAAGAACATTCAGCTCAATGTCGTGTGCCCCGGCCTCACGGAAACCAACATGCTCGAGCAATTCATGCAGGGAGCGGGCAACCCTGAGAAGCTGCGCGAAGCCTATCGCCGTGCGATTCCGATGGGACGTCTGGGCAAGCCCGACGACCTTCCCGGCGCGATCCTCTTCTTCGCGAGCGACGACGCCGACTTCATCACCGGCCAGGTCCTGAGCGTGTCAGGCGGCCTGACGATGCACGGCTAAATGGGGTCAGGACCCTTTTTTCGAATGTACTTGCGCCGCGCGGCTTCGGCGGCGAACTCCTCCAAGTCGGGGTCGAGCGCATGGCGCGCAGAAACGACGCCGATCGGGCGACCGTTTTCGACTACCGGCGTGTGGCGGAATCCCTTCTCGTGCATCAGAAGTAGCGCGTAGCCGAAAGTCTCGTCGGGGCCGACGGTGGTCGGGTCGCGCGTCATGACATCGCGCAATTCGGTCTTAGCGGGGTCGAGGCCCGGAGCGATAACGCGAAATAGGGCATCGCGCTCGGTGAAAATGCCGACGAGGCAGCCTTCTTCCACGACCAGCACGGCGCCGACGTTGCCTTTCTGCATCAGGCTCGCCGCCTCGGCGATCGTCGTGTGCGGCGCGGCGACGACGAGCTTGCGCGGCTCAAGAATGCTCTTGATCGGTAGTCCCAGCATGGCTGAAGAGGCTACCGCGGCGCGGCGGGACTGCTTTGACGATGATCAAACATGGTGACGAGCGACGCCGACACCAGGACGAAAAGCACGATCGCGGCGGCGTTGCCCCACGCCCCGAGCGGGATCGAGACGAGAACACGCACCGCCAGAGAGACGTGAAGAAGTGCAAGCGGAAGGTAAAGCACAGGATGGTAGGGAAAGCGCACCCTCAGAACCGCGGGCAGGATGACCGGCGCGTGACCGAATACCATGGAGAAGACGAAGCCCACGAAAAACGCGTGCAGCGCAGCGTCGTAGCCAGTGGCAAGCGCAATCAGCGCCCCGGATAGTCCGAGCCAGAAATAGCCCGCAAGCAGGCAAGCGGCTACGTAGCGCGGCAGGCGGTCCTGGCGGATGGTGACGCGCGCAAGATCGAAGGCGACGAGCCACGCGGCAAGCAGTAGAAGCACGACCCCCAGCACCCTCGGAACTGTGGGCGACAAGATCAGCAAACCCACGAGAACCGCAAAACCTCGCCGCACCCACGGCGCTCGCTTGAGGTAGCGCGAAAGCTCCAGGCGCTCACCGCCGATGGTGAGCGCAAAGAACGCGATCCACCACGGCACCGCGGCTCGGCCCTCGAACAGCATCACGTTGCCCGCGAGCCAGGCCGCGGCGCCCGCGAGCAGCGTCGCGGTCTCGAGCGAAGGCTGGCGCTGCACGACGACGACACCGCACGCTACGAACAGCGCCGCGGCAAGGATCATCAGAAAGAAGCCCGCAGAAACCAAGCCGAAGAGCAACGCAGTTCCGCCCAGGCCGGCGGCGAGCGGCGCAGCGTACGCCCAACGCTGGTCGATTGCGACGGCGCGCTCGAGCGAGATTACGGTACCGAAGAACGCCGAGACCATCAGCGGCCCGTGCAGCGCGATCGCCGTTCCAGGCGCGTCGAGGGCGGAAAGCCGGGCCAAGCCGCCGGCGATGCCGAACGCGAGGGAAGCGAAGCCTAGGACGAGGAGAGGGAAACGGAGCTTCGGGCTCACTTCCAGCCGAAGCGCTGCTGCGCGTCCTCGCTCATGCGCTCGGGGCTCCAGGGCGGCTCCCAGACGAGGCGCACCTCGACCTCGGTGCCTTCCGGCGCGGCGGCGCGGATCGCCGCCGCGGCTTCGTCGACGATGTACTCCGACGCCGGGCAGGCGGGCGAAGTCATGGTCATGTCGACACGCACCTTCCCCGGCTCGAGGGCGATGCCGTACACCAAGCCGAGATCGAGCACGCTCATCCCCGCTTCCGGGTCCTCGACCATCCTGAGCGCCGCCTTGACGTCGTCCTCGTCCATCAATATGAGTTTCATTCCACAAACGTCCGCAACCTTGATGTGTGTCAAAGAAAGCCGCCGCTCGAGGCTTATTCTGCCGCCCATGCACTTCATGTTCCTGATCCTCGCCTTTCTGCTCTGCACGGTGGTATGGGGCTTCTTCCACGCCAATCCCCGCGGCGTCAATACGCACGGGCTGCTCGCTTGCAACATCGTAGTCCTCGCGCTTGCCGTCGCGTTCGCGGCTGCTGCGGCGATCCACCTTTACGGCGATGCGCTCGCCCAGCGCCCCGACCAGAAGGCACTCGCCGTCTACCTCGCGATCATGGTCGCCGGCAGCGGCTTCATGATCGTGGTCGCGGTCGGCGGCCTGATCCGCAACCTGCTCGTCTTTCCGCTGTCGCGCAGAACCGCGGCATGATCGGCCCGCGCGCCGCTTGATGCGGCTGCTGCTCGTCAACCCCGCGGCTCCGGAAAGCTTCTGGAGCTTCCGCTGGGCGCTGGAAAGCGTGCTCGGCGGCAAGCGAGCGCTCAACCCGCCGCTCGGGCTCGCAACCCTCGCCGCTTTGTGCCCGCCGCACTGGGAAGTGACCATCGTCGACGAGAACGTCGAGCCGCTGCCCGCGGCGCCGCGAGCCGACTTGATCGGCATCGGCGGCATGGGCGTGCAGGCGCCACGCCAGAAGGAGCTTCTTCAGCGCTACCGCGCGGCGGGATACCGCGTGGTCGCGGGCGGCAGCTACGCCTCGCTCTGCCCGCACGAATATCTCGACTTCGCCGACACGGTGATCGCCGGCGAGGCGGAATACATCTGGCCGAGGTTCTGCGGAGACCTTGAACGGGGGATTGCCGAACGAATCTACCGGGAAACCGGAAACGTTCGCCTGGAAGACTCACCGACGCCCCGCTTCGATCTGGTAAAGCTCAGCCGCTACGCCACGGCGACGATCCAGCTCTCGCGAGGCTGCCCATTTAGCTGCGAGTTCTGCGACATCATCGTCATGTTCGGGCGCCGGCCGCGTTACAAGAGCGTCGCTGCGCTCGAGCGAGAGCTCGACGCCTTGCGCCGCCTGGGCGCGCGCAAGGTGTTCTTCGTGGACGACAACTTCATCGGCAACAAGGCGAAAGCCAAGGAGACGCTGCGTTTTCTCGCCGCCTACCAGGAGCGCCACGGCCGCGTGATGCGCTTCGGCACTGAAGCCTCGCTCAACCTCGCCGACGACCCGGAGCTGCTCACCCTGTTTCGCGCCGCGGGCTTCGAATGGGCGTTCCTCGGCATCGAGACCCCCGACCCCGAGACCCTGCGCGAGGCAGCGAAAACCCAGAACACCGCCGGCGACATGCTCGCCGCGGTGCGCCGCATCTACGCCGCCGGCGTCGACATCCTCGCCGGCTTCATCGTCGGCTTCGACCGCGACACCGCGAAGAGCTTCGCGGTGCAGAAGAGCTTCATCGAGCGCTCTGGGATCATGGTGGCGATGGTCGGCCTGCTCACTGCGCTCCCCAGGACGCCGCTCTTCGAGCGGCTGAAGCGCGAGGGGCGTCTGATCGAAGGCGCGGCGCACGGCGACAACACCCGGGGGCGCAGCAACATCGTGCCGAAGAACATGAGCACCCTCGAGTTGAGCGCCGGGTATAGGCGCCTCTACGCCGAGCTGCTCTCCGACCGCGCCATCGCGGCCCGCATCCGCAACAAGCTGGCGCATTTCGGCATCCCGCCGGACACGAGGCGCGAAACCTTCTTCGAGGCGGCCGCGATCGTGCTGCGGCTGCTATGGCGCGGCATCGCACCGGGCGGGCCGAAGCGCGCGTGGCATTTCCTGCGCAGCCTGCCGCCGACGCGTCCGCGGCTGTGGTCGCTCGCGGTGAACGACTGGATCGCCGCGCTCGCGATGCGGCGCTACGCGGAGCGCCATCTGCGCTTAGCTTAGCCGCCTTTCACGCTGCCCGACTTAACGGCCGTCAATACGGCAACAACGGCTACATTCGGTGCGGATCTTTGGCGAGGACCGTCCGGGCGTTGCCGCGGAGCTGACGCAGCGGCTTGCCGACGCCGGTATCAACCTGCGCGGATTCTCGGCTTCAGTGCTCAGCCAGCGATTCGTCGCCTACGTGGGCCTCGACTCGGTCGAGGACACGACGAAGGCGCTGGAGGTCCTTCAGGCGGTCGAGACGGCCGCCTGAGGAGCGAACCAGGCGAGCTTCGAGCGCAGGCGGACGACCTCCCCGACGATGAGCAGCGCCGGGGGCTTCGCGCCGCGCGCGAGCGCGGGCACGGTTTCGAGCGTGCCCACCGTAACGCGCTGCTCGGGAAGCGTCGCTCTTTCGATCAGCGCTGCGGGCATCGAGGCGGGCATGCCGTGCGCGATCAGGCCCTCGCAGATTTGCGCGAGCGCGCCCACGCCCATGTAAACGGCGAGCGTCTGGCGGGGACGCGTGAGCGCCCTCCAGTCGAGCTGCGCCGAGCCGTTCTTCAGGTGGCCGGTCACGAATACGCACGACTGCGCGTAATCGCGGTGCGTGAGCGGGATGCCGGCATACGAGGCGGCGCCGGCGGCGGCGGTGATGCCGGGTACGACCTCGAAGGCGATGCCCTGCTCGAGCAGGGCCTCGATCTCCTCGCCGCCGCGGCCGAAGATGAACGGGTCGCCGCCCTTGAGGCGCACTACGCGCTTGCCTTCGCGCGCGAGGCGCACCATGAGCGCGTTGATCTCATCCTGCGGCAGAGCGTGGTTGTCGTGCTCCTTGCCGACGTAGATGCGCTCGGCGTCGCGCCGCACCAGATCCACGAGCGGCTTGGAGACAAGATGGTCGTAGAGCACCACGCTCGCCGACTGCATGACGCGCAGCGCGCGCAGGGTAAGCAACTCCGGGTCGCCCGGACCTGCGCCGACCAGGCTGACGAAGCCTTTGGGCTCGGAAGTTTCTTGCTTTAGTCGGGCCTCCAGGGAAGCAACCGCCGATTCTTCGTTTCCCGAAAACGCCATGTCGGCGATCGGGCCGTCGACCACATCCTCCCAAAAGCGCCGACGCGTTTCAGGATCGGGGAAACGCTTTTTCGACTCGCCCCGGAAGCGCGCGATCAGCACCGCCAGGCGGCCGAAGCCGAACGGAACCAGGCTCTCGATCACAGTGCGCAGCTTGCGCGCGAGCACCGGCGACGCCCCAGCGCTGGAAATGGCAATCTGCAGCGGCGGCCGGTCGACGACCGAGGGCATGATGAAGGTTGAGAGCGCCGCGTTGTCGGCGACGTTCACCGGGATGCGCAGCGCTCGCGCCGCCGTCGATACCGCCTCGTTCACCGCCGGGTCGTTGGTGGCGGCGATCGTGATGTCGGCGCCGACGAGGTCGCCGGGCTGAAAGCGCTTCTGCTCGAGCCTGACCGCCCCCAGCACCGCGAGCTCCGAAAGCCGCGCGCAGAACTCCGGCGCGACCGCGGTGACGCGGATGCCGGAGCGCAGCAAGGCCTCCGCCTTGAGCGCCGCGACCTGCCCGCCGCCGACGACGATGCCGGGCTTGCCGCGCAGGTCGAGAAACGCGGCGAAGTACGCGCGGTCCGCCACCGGAACGAGGGCCATAGTTTGAACCCTAAAGGTCCTCGCAACGGGCGTCTTTGATCTACGTTAAATCGCCGGCCAGCCTGCAGGGCATGCTTCCGCCATGCAGCGCCTCGCCGGATGCGTGGCTCTCCTCGCGTGCGTCGCGGCCTTTGCGGCCGAGCCCGCGCCCGAGCGCCGCGCCCAGCTTGTCGAGCTCGTGCGCCAGGATTGCGGCTCGTGCCACGGGCTCACCCTCAAGGGCGGGCTCGGTCCTTCGCTCGAGCCTGCTGCGATGGCGAACAAGGACGCCGGGCAGCTCGAATTCGTCATCCTCCACGGCCGCCGCGGCACGCCGATGCCACCGTGGCGCGGCCTTCTCAACGAGGACGAGGCGCGCTGGATCGTCCAGGCGCTGAAGAAAGGCTTGCCGAAATGAAGAAATGGATGGTCACCAGTCTCGCTTGCGTGACAGTCGCCGGCTGTTCCACGCCCATTCCGAGAGGAACGGGAGATCTCGGCGTGGTGGTCGAGCGCGCCGCGGGGCGCGTGATGCTGGTGGAGACGACGCAGCGCACGGCGATCGGCCGCGTGGCCGAGCTCGGCGACCTGTCGCACGCCTCGATCGTCTTTTCGCGCGACGCGCGCTACGCGTACGTGTTCGGGCGCGACGGCGGGCTCACCAAGATCGACATCCTCGCCGCGCGCATCGAGCGACGCGTGGTCCAGTCCGGCAACGCCATCGGCGGCGCGATCTCGCAGGACGGTCGCCTGGTCGCGGCGGCGAACTACACCCCGGGCGGCATCCGCATCTTCGACGCCGCCACGCTCGAGCTTGTGTCGGAAGTCCCGACCGGTGCGAAAGTGGTCGGCATCGCCGACGCGCCGGGCAACCGCTTCGTGTTCAGCCTGTTCGAAGCGGGCGAGATCTGGATAGTGGATGCCTCGCAACCGAAGCAGCCCCGGGTGCAGAAAATCCAAAACATCGGAAAGAACCCGTACGACGGCTTCGTGACGCCCGACGGCCGACACTACCTTGCGGGCCTCTACGGCGAGGACGGGGTCGCGCTCGTCGACCTGTGGCACCCCGAGCGCGGCGCGCGCCGCGTGCTCGCGGGCTACGGCCGCGGCGAAGAGCCGCTGCCGGTGTTCAAGATGCCGCACCTGCGCGGCTGGGCGGCGGCGGGACGCTACCTCTTCCTGCCGGCGATCGGGCGCCATGAGCTGCTGGTGCTCGACCGCGTCGACTGGACCGAGGCGGCGCGCATTCCGGTGCGCGGCCAGCCGGTGTTCGCGGTGGCGCAGCCCGGCGGGCGACGCGTCTGGGTCAATTTCGCGCTGCCACATAACGACTCGGTGCAGGTGATCGACGTCGACGCAATGAAAGTGGTGAAGGACCTGCGCCCCGGGCGCGCGGTGCTGCACCTCGAGTTCACGCCGCGCGGCGAGCAGGCGTGGATCTCCTCGCGCGACGACAATGTCATCGCGGTGTACGACACCGCGAGCTACGCCGAGCTCGCGCGGCTGCCGGCCGAGAACCCGAGCGGAATCTTTCTCACTTCGCGCGCCGCCATGACTGGCTTCTGATGCTCGAGCTAGCCAATTCCTGGCAGCGCGGCTTTCCGCTCATGCCTCGGCCTTTCGCCGAGATCGGCAGGCAGTGCGGCCTCGCGGAGCAAGAGGTCCTCCAAAGATTCCTCGAGCTGAAAGCCCGGGGGATGATCGACAGGATCGGCCCGGTGTTCCCGCCCCACACGCTCGGCGCGAGCACCCTCGCCGCGATAGCGGTGCCGCCAGAGCGCCTCGCGGAGGTCGCGGCGTTCGTGAGCGATCAGCCGGGCGTCAATCACAATTACGAGCGCGAGCACGCCTACAACCTCTGGTTTGTCGTCCACGGCGCTAGCAACGCGGAGGTGGAATCGACCTTGACCGCCATCGAGCGCGCCACCGGCCTTGCAATCCTGCGTCTGCCGCTCCTCGAGGAATTCCACGTCGACCTCGGCTTCGACCTCGACACGCATGCGGCGCCTCGCGGAGTGGCAGGAAAAGAAAACGTCCCGTTATCCCCCGAGGAAAGGAATCTGGCAAAAGCGCTGGCCCGCGGCCTGCCGCTGGTGCCCGCGCCGTACGAAGCGGTGGCGAGGAGCATAGGATCGACCGAAGCCGAGGTGATCGACCGTCTCGGCAAGATGCTGGCCGGCGGCCGCATCCGCCGCATCGGCGCAGTGATCCGGCACCGGCGCGTAGGCTACGAGGCAAACGCGATGATGGTGTGGAACGTGCCCGAGGATCTCGTCGGCGAGGTCGGGCGGCGCATGGCCTCGGATCCCGCCGTCACCCTTTGCTACCGCCGCGCGCGGTCGCTCCCCGAGTGGCCCTACAACCTTTACTGCATGGTGCACGGCCGGCAGCGTGGCCGCGTGCTCTACGAAGCAAAGCGTATCTGCGCCGCCTACGGCCTCAGCCGCTTGCCGCGGGCGGTTCTCTTCAGCAGGCGCTGCTTCACGCAGCGCGCCGCGAACTATGGATAAGCTCGACCGACGCATCGTGAACGAGCTCCAGGGCGGCTTTCCGCTTTGCGAGCGCCCGTTCGCGGAGAGTGCGCAGCGATTAAGCATCACGGAGGCGGAGCTGATATCCCGGCTCGAAAATCTACTCCAAGCCAAGACCCTGACGCGCTTCGGGCCCCTCTATGATGCCGAGCGGCTTGGCGGTGCATTCTCGCTTTGCGCGATGAGCGTGCCGCGCGACGACTTCGAGCGCATCGCAGCGCTCGTCAACGTGCATCCCGAAGTGGCGCACAACTACGAGCGTGCCCACCGACTCAACATGTGGTTCGTCCTCGCGACCGACGACGCTGCGAAAATCCCGGAGATAGTTTCGCGCATTGAAAAGGAGACCGGCTGCCCGGTGCTGAATCTGCCGCGAGAGGAAGAGTACTTCGTCGAGATGAGGCTCACGGCATGAACGCGCTCGAGCGCGCCCTCGTAAAGGCGACGCAAGGCGGCTTGCCGCTCGTGCCGCGGCCCTACGAGGCCCTGTCGAAAGATCTCGGCCTCAGCGAAGCGCAAGTGATTTCACTGCTCCAAGAAATGCTCGGCGACGGCCGCATCCGGCGCATCGGCGCGGTGCCGAACCATTATGCGCTCGGCTATTCCGCCAACGCGATGTCGGTCTGGGACGTCGCGGACGAGGCAGTGAACGAGCTCGGACGCGCGGTCGGCGCGCTGCCCTTCGTCACGCACTGCTACCGGCGGGCGCGCCGACTGCCCGAGTGGCCCTACAACCTGTTCGCGATGGTGCACGGCCGCAGCCGCTCAGATACCGCGGCGAATATCAGGCTCATCCGCGCTGTGCTCGGCAGCTCTCTGCGCTCGGCCGACGTGCTCTACAGCACGCGCATCCTCAAGAAAACCGGCCTGAGGATCGGCTGACATGTTCCGCGTGTCGCGCTTCATGAACGAGATCCTGCGGCCGACGCCGGCGGTGCCGCGGCGCGACCCGCCCGGCCCGGTCGTGATCTGGAACCTCGTGCGCCGCTGCAACCTCGCGTGCCTGCACTGCTATTCAATCTCAGCCGACGTCGACTTCCCGGGCGAGCTCTCGACGCAGGAAGTGCTTTCGGTGATGCACGACCTCAAGGCTTTTGGCGTTCCGGCCCTGGTCCTTTCGGGCGGCGAGCCGCTGCTGCGCAAGGACCTCTTTGAGATCGCCGCGCGCGCGAAGGCGACGGGCTTCTACACCGCGCTCTCCACCAACGGCACGCTGATCGACGTGCCGCTCGCGATGGGGATCCGCGATACCGGCTTCGATTACGTCGGCATCAGCCTCGACGGACTCGAGGAAATGCACGACAAGTTCCGCCGCAGTCGTGGAGCCTATCGAAGATCTCTGGACGCGCTGCGCATGTTGCGCGAGATGGGTGTCAAGGTCGGCGTGCGCTTCACGCTGACGCGCGACAACGCCGCCGACTTCGAGCCGTTGCTCGACCTGGTGGAGGCCGAGCGCATCCCGAGGTTCTATTTCTCGCACCTCAACTACGCCGGGCGCGGCAATGTCAACCGCAAGCGCGACGCAGAGTTCCGCACGGCGCGCCAGGCGATGGACACCCTCTTCGCGCGCTGCTGGGAACACGCGAAGCGCGGCCTCGAGCGCGACTACGTCACCGGCAACAACGATGCCGACGGCGTTTACTTCCTGCATTGGGCACGCCGGGAAGTAAGAGATTTCGATGCAAAGCATCTTCGAAGGAAGCTTGCCGAATGGGGCGGCAACAGCTCCGGCGTCAACGTCGCCAACATTGACAACCTCGGCAATGTCCACCCTGACACCATGTGGTGGGACTGCACGCTCGGCAACGTGCGATCGCGAGCGTTCTCGGCGATCTGGAGCGACACGCGCCACCCGGTCATGGCCGGCCTGAAAGCGCGCCCGCGCGCGATCAGAGGCCGCTGCGCCACCTGCGCCTATTTCGATATTTGCGGCGGCAACACGCGCGTGCGCGCGATGAAGGTGAGCGGCGACCCGTGGGCGGAAGACCCGGGCTGCTATCTTGAGGATGGGGAAATCGCCGCATGAGGTCCCTGTTGTTCATGGCATTGTTCCTTCCGGGACTCGCCCTCCCAAACGATCTCTATCAAAAACACTGTGCCGCTTGCCACGGCGCCGATCGCCTCGGCGGCACCGGGCCGGCGCTGCTGCCGGAGAACCTCGCGCGCCTGAAGAAGCCGGAAGCCGCGCACATGATCCGCGACAGCCGTCCCGGCGTGCAGATGCCGGCCTTTGGCGAGATCTTGGATGAAAAACAAATCTCCGGAATCGTCGAGCTGATCTACTCGCCGCTCGTGCCGGCGCCGCGCTGGGGCGAAGCCGAAGTCCGCGCCTCCAGGGTTCTTTACAAGGAACCCGACCCTCGGGGTAAGCCCGCATTCCAAGCAGACCCGCTCAACCTCTTCGTGGTGGTCGAGGCCGGCGATCACCACGTCACGATCCTCGACGGCGACCGGCTGGAACCGATCCGCCGTTTCCCCTCACGCTACGCGCTGCACGGCGGCCCGAAGTTCTCGCCCGACGGCCGCTTCGTGTACTTCGCCTCGCGCGACGGCTGGATCACGAAATACGACCTCTGGGGCCTGGAGACACTGGTGGACGTTCGCGCCGGCATCAACACGCGCAACGCCGCGGTCTCCGCGGACGGCAAGTACGTCGCGGTCGCGAACTATCTGCCTCACAGCGTCGTGATCCTCGACAGCAATCTTCAGTTTGTGAAGCAGCTGGCCACCGGCTCGCGGGTGTCGGCGGTATACGACGCGGCTCCCCGCAAGAGCTTTGTCGTTGCGCTGAAGGACATCCCGGAGATGTGGGAGATCTCGTACGACCCGAAGACTGAGGACGTCCCGGTCGGGCTGGTGCACGACTTCAGGCTGAAAGAAGGCGCGTTTGTCCCCGGCTTCCTCAATGCGCGCCGCACGCAGCTCGAGGACGTGCTGGACGACTTTTTCTTCACGCCCGACTACCGCCAAGTGGTGGGCGCGAGCCGTGACGGCAAGCGTGGCCAGGTGGTTCACCTCGACGTGCGCCGCACCATCGCCACGCTCGAGCTGCCGGGGCTGCCGCACCTCGGGTCGGGCATCACCTGGGAGCGCGACGGCGCGCGCGTCATGGCGACGCCGAACCTGCGCGAGGGCGTGGTCACGGTGCTCGACGTCGCGACCTGGAAGGCCGTGAAGCAGGTGCCGACGCTCGGGCCGGGATTCTTCCTGCGCAGTCACGAGGCCTCGCGCTACGCTTGGGTGGACTCGATGATGAGCCCCAAGGGGCGGGACACGCTGCAGGTTATTGACAAGCAGACGCTCGAAGTGACAGCGCGCCTGAGGCCCGAGCCGGGCAAGACCCTCGCCCACATCGAGTTCGACCGCTACGGCCGCTACGCGCTCGCGAGCCTGTGGGAGCCCGACGGCGCTCTCATCGTGTTCGACGCCGCGACGCTCGCCGAGGTGAAGCGCATCCCGATGCGCAAGCCCGTCGGAAAATATAATGTTGCTAACAAGATCCTGCGCTCCGAGGGCACGAGCCACTGACATGCCGAAGCGGCCGCCGCAGATCAAGAGGCAGGCGTTCCTCGCCAACCTGCCGATGTTCTCGGAGATGGGGCCGGCCGAGCTCGACCGCATCGCCGCCGCCACTGTGCCGCTCTACTTCGACAAGGGCCAGTCGATCGTGCAGTGCGGCGATCCGTGCACCGGGTTCCACGTCGTGGTGTACGGCCACGTCAAGCTCGCCTTCACCTCCCCGCAAGGCGTAGAAAAAGTGGTCGAAATCGTGCGCCCGGGACAGAGCTTCGGCGAGGCACTCATGTTCCTCGACAAGCCCTACATCGTGTTCGCACAGGCGCTCGCCGATTCAATGCTGCTCCACGTCGCCAGGCACGCCGTGCTCGAGGAGCTCGGGCCGAACGGTTTCGGACGGCGCATGATCGCGGGACTCGCGCAGCGCCTGCACGGCCTGGTGCGCGATGTCGAAGCCTACACGCTGCGCTCGGGCGAGGACCGCTTCATCGGCTATCTGCTCGCCGAGCTACCCGACGGCACGGCAAGCGGGCCCGCCGAAGTGCGCCTCACCCCCGGCAAGAGCGTGCTCGCGTCGCGCCTCAACATGACCCCCGAGCACTTCTCGCGCATCCTGCACGACCTCGCCGAGCAGGGGCTGATCGAGGTCAACGGCCGCTCGATCCGCGTTCCCGACGTCGCGCGCCTGCGCGGCGGCTAGAGGCTTAGGCCCGGAGCCATTGCCGCAGCTCGATCGCGTTGCCGTCGGGGTCGCGGATCTCGGCGCGCGCATAGCTAGGGCGCTTCACCGGCCCCCAGCTCGGCTCGATGCCCTTCCCCTTGAGAAGCGCGAGCGCCCGGTCCATGTCCTCGACCTCGAGCGCCATCATGCGATAGCCCAGCCGCTCTCCCAGGACCCTTTGCTCGATGGTCGCTTCCGGGTAGCACATCAGCTCGACGGTGGTGCCGCCGAGCTCGAGATACGTGAGATCGAGCGGCCCCATCGGCGTCTGCGGCACGCGGTCGCGCGCGCGCACCTTGAATCCGAGCACGCCGGTGTAGAACCCGATCGCTCGCTCAGGCTGGGAGGTGAGCAGCTCGATATGGTCGATCCGTTTGAACATGGCTGATCTAAGCTGTTCACGTTAGCGAGTTGCGGCGGCGCTGTGCTTGACGCAAATCAAGGGCTGGCGCCAGCGGTGGCGCAGACTTTGTCCGTGAATTGGACTCAATTGAGCATGCTTCTTGCGCTGATGGCGCTGGGCGTCGACGCATGGCTGGGCGACACCGCCGGCGCGGGCGCGCTGCTTGTCTTCGCCCTCGCGCACTGTGACACGCTCGACGGTCCGGTCGTGAGCCTCGCGCGACGCGCGCTCGAATCGGGTAACGTCAACCTCGTGCTGCCCTGGGTGCGCGAGAGCGACGAAGCGGAAATTCGCGAGGCGTTCGCGCACGCCGTGGCGGTTCGCAAGCTCGGCGGGCAGGCGAAGGCGCTCGCCGACCGACATTTCTTCGAGACGCTGGTGCGCGTGCACCGGGCGGGAGAAGGCGCGCCCTACACCGGCCTCAAGCCCGCCGCGCCCGATCTCGGCCCGGCGATCCCGGCCGCCGACCGGGCGCTCAAGGACGGAGCCGTCGAAAAGGTGCTCGAAGTGCTGAACGACGCGATCCGCAAGGGACTGCGCGAGCATTTCCACGCAGCGTTCGTCCGCAAGGACTTCGCGCTCGACGACGTCAAGGCAGGCCGGAAATACGTCGAGGCGTATGTGCCGTACATCCACTTCGTCGAGAGGCTATGGCAGGCCGCCTCTACACCTGCGCACGGTCACCACGCGCAAGGCGCGGAGGCCGAGCAGGCGGAGCATCATCACTAGATCCCCGCTTCAGCCGGGCTGGCCGTCGAGGCGCGGGCACGAGAGGATCGGGACGTAGACGGCGGTGAAGATCGCGAACGCCGCGCTCCACAGGACGGCCGAGACCACGGCCAGCCCAACGTAGGTTTCGGGAAAGAGCAAGGGCAAAAGAACGCGAACCACTGCGGCGGCATGCACCAGCACGTAAGCCGCGGTTTCCCAGGCGCCGACCTGGAGCGGCCGCGCGGTGTGTCCGCGCGCGGTGCGCGTCATCATGCCAAGGGTGAGGCCGCCGATCACGCCGACCGTGAGCGCATGCGTGGCAAGGCTCGGCGACACGAGATCGAAGCCCGCGAGGCCGCGCAGAAGGAGGTGCACGACCACCCAGGCGTAGGAAAGGTGCAGGATCCAGAGGATCGGCCGGCCGCGCGTCGTGCGCGGCGCCCACAGCGCAGCGCGCGCCGCATGCAGTACCGCCCCGGCTAGCGCGATCGGCCAGGCCGGCACCTGGAGCATATCTAAGACAATCAGAAGAAAAACGGAACCGAGGGCGCCGTATTCGACCCACAGATTGCGGCGCGCGCCGGCGCCGGGGATCGCGTTGTTGGTGAACGACGGGATCACGCGCCCGCCCATGATGGCGATGACGAGGAGCACCACGTCGAGCCCCACAGCGAGCGCGGTCTGCGGATAAACCTGGAACGTGATGCTCGCTGCGCCGAGCGCGAGCACGAAGACGATGAAGTACCAATTGCGGTTGCGGCTTGCGACGATGGGCCGGCCGATTCCCCAGGCAACGGCGAGCGCGAACAGCAGGTCGATCAAGCTGGAAAGAACAAGAGAATGCAATGCTGCTGCGCGTGCGAGCAGCCAGAGCGACGCGATCCCGGCGAGCGCGGGGCCGGAAGGCGTCGGGCGCGAGGTCCAGGCGCGCACCGCCGTCAGCAGGAACCCCGCGATCACCGCGAAGGCGTAGCCGAACAGCATCTCGTGCGCGTGCCACAGCGGGTTTGCGCCGGGCAGCCAGCCCGCGTACTGCAGCGCCCACAGCGGGACGCTCAGCGCGGCATACGCGCCGGCGAGGAGATAGAGCGGCCGGAACCCGAGGGCGAACAGCGCCATGCGGCGCCGCCGCTCAACCCAACTTCAGGATCCAGTCCACCAGCGTCTTGATGTCGGCGTCGGGCACCGCCGGGTTGGGCGGCATGGGCACCGGGCCCCACACGCCCTGCCCGCCTTTCTTCACTTTCTCCTGGAGCTTCGCCGCGACGTTCTGCCCCTTGTACTTTTTCGCGATGTCCTTGTAGGCCGGGCCCACGTTCTTCTTATCGACCGTGTGGCAGGCGAGGCAATTGTGCTTCTTGGCGAGCGCTTCGTCGGCGGCTGCCTGACCCGCGGCAAGCATCCCGGCGGCGGCAAGAGCAGTCATGGCTGCTTTCATCTTCGAAAACCCTCAGTAAATGTCGTGGGTCGTATTGTAGACATTGAAGTGGCCGGTGGGCGTCACGATCTCCTTGCCCTTGATCACGGCCTTGAGCTTGCGCGACTTGTCGTCCACCACGACGAGCGCCGACTCGTGATTCTTCGCGCTCCACACGGCGAACCACACTTCGTCGCCCGCCTTGTTGTACTCCGGCTGCACCACGCGCTTCGCGCCTTCGCCGAGCTCCGCCCACTCGGCAATCGGCAGGATCACCGCAGGCTTGTCGAGGTTGCGGATGTCGAACACCGCGACCGACTGCGCGATCTTCGGGTCGGGGTTGAGCGGCGTGTCGACCCAGAGGTTGGTCGATTTCGGGTGCGTCTTGATGAAGAGATTGCCGCCACCCTGGCCGTCGAGGTACTGCACCACTCTCCATACCGACTCTTTGTGGTGCTCGTCAGTGCCGATGAGCGCGATCTTCTCGCTGCCGAGGTGGCCGGTCGCCCACACCGGGCCGTATTTCGGATGCACGAAGTTCGCGCCACGCCCGGGATGCGGAATCTTGTCGACGTCGATCAGCTTCACGAGCTTGCCCGCCTGGGTATCGACCACTGCGATCTTGTTCGACTGGTTGGCCGCGACCAGGAAGTAGCGCTTGGTCGAGTCCCACCCGCCGTCGTGCAGGAATTTCGCTCCCCCGATCTCGGTGGTCCTCAGGTTGTTGATGTCGCGGTAGTCGATGAGCAGGATCTTCCCGGTCTCCTTGACGTTCACCACGAACTCGGGCTTGGTGTGGCTGCCGACGATCGAAGCGACGCGCGGCTCGGGGTGGTATTCCTGGTCGCCGACCGTCATGCCGCGCGTGGCGACGATCTTCAGCGGCTCGAGCGTGTCGCCTTTCATGATCACGTATTGCGGCGGCCAGTAGGAACCGGCGATCGCGTAGCGGTCCTCGTAGCCCTTCGCGCGCGAGGTTTCCACCGAGCGCGCTTCCAGGCCGATGCGGATCTCGGCGACGTTGTCGGGCTTCGCCATCCACAGGTCGATCAGGTTGATCTTGCCGTCGCGGCCGATGGTGTAGACGTAGCGCTTGGAGCCCGAGGTGCGCGAGATGTGCACCGCGTAGCCGGTCCTCACGATATTGATGACTTTCTTGGTATCGCCGTCGATCAGCGCCACTTCGCCGGTGTCGCGCAGCGTGGTGGCGAAGATGTTGTCGATGTTGTAGGCGTTCTCCTTTTTCTTCGGCCGCTTGTTGGGCGCGACGATCACCTTCCAGGTCTTCTTCATGTCGCCCATGCCCCACTCGGGCGGCTGCGGAGGCGTCTGCTGGATGTAGCGCGCCATGAGGTCCACTTCCTGCGCGTTCAGTTCACCCGCCGTGCCCCAGTTCGGCATGCCCGCGGGTGAACCGTAATTGATGAACACCTTCAGGTAATCAGTCCCGCGCGCGAGCGTGATGTCGGGTGTAAGCGGCTTGCCGGTGGCGCCCTTCCTCAGCACGCCGTGGCAGCCGGCGCAGCGCTCGAAATACAGCTGGCGCGCCCTGTCGAACTCCGCTTTCGTCATCTGCGGCGCCTTGGGATTGATGTCCTGGTGCATGTCTTCCTGCGCGAGCGGCGAGCCGCCGGCCTGGTAGCGGATCTCCGGCTCGGTCACGGGCGCGCGGCCCGGCTGCGTGGGCTGGGCGTACGCCGCGGCCGCGGCGACGGTGAGCGCGAGCGCTATCGGGGTTTTCACTTGGACTCTCCTGGCAATGGGATCTTTTCGCTCCCGTTACCATGCCCTTCGGCGGGGGGGATTTGCTTGATCTGTATTAACTTTGCGCGCGCTCGATCAGCACTTCGAAGCCCCCGTCAGGGCGCGGCGCGCCGGCGTACGAATAGCCGCGCTCCCGCAGCAGGCCGTACAGCGGCACCGGCTCGTGCGGCAGGATGACGCGCAGCGGCGCGCCCGGCGAGCGCTCGAGCGCCTGGAAAATGCGCACGATCGGCTCGGGCGGCTGCAGACCGCGCAAGTCCATGGCCGGCGGATCCTCGAGCGCGAGCGGTGGCATCAGCCGGCTCGCGTACTCGGGATCGAGAGCCAGCTCGGCGTCGTGGTGCAGGCGCATGAGCTCGGAGAGATCGTCAAGCTCGGCGAGGCAGCCGTCGGGATCGCGCTCCGGCGCGGCCGCGCCAAGCGTCTCGAGGTGGCGGCGCAGTTGCGCATGGTCCTCGCGCAGCGACTTCACCGCCGCCGCGGCGCGCTCCTCGAGCAGCGGGAACAGCGCCTCTTCCTCGAACGCCATGTGCCGCGCGAGGCCCTCGCGCAGCGCGCCGAACTGCCGGCGGTACTCGGGCCAGCGGCCGGCGCGTCCGGCGGCGGCGACCGCCTCGAGGATCCGGGCCAGCTGCGCGTGCTGCGCGTCCAGCGAGCCGGTCAGCTCATTCATGACCCGGCAAGATTGCCGCCCACGCCGCGCATTCCCTTGATATGAGTCAAGCGGCGCGGCCGAAGGCGTACGCGCTTGCGGCGACCAGCAACGCCACGGCTGCGGCGTGGACGAGCGCCGCGGCGGCGGAGTATTCATAGTGAAGGGCCGTGAAGCCGGCGAGCGGCGCGGCGAGCGCCAGGACAAGGAGCACGGCTCTGGCTCGTGCAACCCAGACCAGCGCCGCCGTAAGCGCTACCGCGAGCAACCCGTGGATCGGCAGCACCATGCCGAAACGCTCGACGATCGTCAGCCATGCTCCGAGGCCGAGCTGAATCGCGAGCAGCAGGAGAATCGGGGTCAGACCCCAGGCGCGAGAATCGGTGTCAGACCCCGATCTTCCCGACGCCGATCTTCCGAGCATCCATGCGAACACCGCGGCCAGGGCTAGGCCGCCCAGAAGGTTGATCGTGGAGATGGCAGGCGGCGGCGACTGTCCGCCGATGATCCCGACGACCGAAAGAAGCACCGTCAGCGCGATGGCAAGCTGCACAGCGGGCCGCCGCCAGGCCATCCAGCCGAGCCACAACACGACGAGGACTTCGAGCGAGGCGGCGATGCGGTGAACGATGCGCAGCCCCGGTATCCCGGTCTCCAGCCGAATGCCGGCGGCGGCGACGATCACCGCCAGCATCAGCACGAGCCCCAGTCCCGAGGCAAGCGCCACCCTGGGGCGGTCGCGCTGGTCGTTCATGGCTAGAGGGTGCCCGGGACCGACCCGGAAAAATTTGATGCGTATCAAGCAAGTCCGGAGGCGCTTCGCCTAACGTCGGCCCACTCACGAAAGCGGAGGCCCCATGGCGGATACCCACGACGAGCTGCTCCCCGACGAAGAGCCGGTCCCGGTCATGCAGCAGTTGCTCGACAACCCGTTCCTGCTGCTCTTTCTCGGCATCGCCATGCCGACCGTGCTGTACATCATCTGGGGGGTGATGGAGATTCTCTCGCTGCCCCTCGCGAAATAGGAGGAGCGCGCATGACGATCTCCTACACGAGAGACAAGGTCTGGTGGAAAGAGCCGCTCGAGCGCACCGAGCTGATCTGGGTGGTGATCGCGCTCATCTGGTGCCTGATCATGTTCTTCATGATGCCGTACTGGCACATCTACGGGCAGCAGAACCTCTCCAACGAGGCCTACCGCGCCAAGCCCGAGGACTTCGCGAAGAAGAGCGAGGAGATGATCGCGAAATACAAGGTGCGCGAGGAAGGGCCGGACAACCTGAAAGTGCCGGTGGTGCGTCCGCCCGCGGGAAGCGACGTCTACCTCATCGCCCGGCTGTGGAGCTGGACGCCGATCCTCGAGCTCCAGGCGGGCAAGTCCTACCGCATCCACCTCATGTCGATGGACTGGCTGCACGGCTTCTCGCTGCAGCCCGAGAACATCAACATCCAGGTGCACCCGGGCTATGACCACGTGCTCACGGTCACGCCGACCAACCCGGGCACCTACTCGATCATCTGCAACGAGTACTGCGGCGTGAACCATCACACGATGGCGAGCCGGCTGTACGTCGTCAAGTAAGGCACGGGAGGCCGCCATGGCAGTGAACCGCATGTTCAGGACCGACCCGGCGACCGGGCTCCTCTTCCACGAGCCGGCCGAGAAGCTGATGCGCTGGAATGCCGTCGCGGCGGTAGTGTCGCTGCTCGTCGGCGGCCTGCTCGCGATCGGCGTGGTCCTCACCCGCTGGCAGGCCGTGCACCTGCTGCCGCCGGATCTCTTCTACCAGGTGCTCACGGCGCACGGGCTCAACATGCTCGTGTTCTGGATCATCTTCTTCGAGATCGCGGTGCTGTATTTCGCCGCCTCGACGCTCCTCAGGTGCCGCCTGGCGACGCCGATGATGGCCTGGGTCGGGTTCTGGCTGATGGTCATCGGGGCGCTCGTCAACAACTACTCGGTGCTGCGCGGCGATTCGAGCGTGATGTTCACCTCGTACGCACCGATGGGCGCGCACCCGACGTTCTACCTCGGCCTGATCCTGTTTGCGGTCGGAGCGCTCATCGCCTGCTTCGTGTTCTTCGGCACGCTGGTGGTGGCGCGCGCCGAGCGCACGTATCGCAACTCGGTGCCGCTCGTCACCTTCGGCGCGATCACGGCGGCGATCATCGCCGTGTTCACCATCGCGGCGGGGGCGATCATCCTAATCCCGACGTTCCTTTGGTCGGTGGGACTGGTCGAGTACATGGACTCGCTCATGTACCGCACTATCTGGTGGGCGTTCGGCCACTCCTCGCAGCAGATCAACGTGAGCGCGCACGTCGCCGTCTGGTACGCGATCGCGGCGATCGTGTTCGGGGCGAAGCCGATGTCGGAGAAAGTGAGCCGCACCGCGTTCCTGCTCTACATCCTGTTCCTGCAGCTCGCGAGCGCGCACCACCTGCTCGCCGACCCGGGGCTCACCTCGAACTGGAAGATCTTCAACACGAGCTACGCCATGTACCTCGCGGTGCTCGCCTCCATGGTGCACGGCCTCACTGTGCCGGGGTCGATCGAGGTCGCGCAGCGCAGGAAGGGCTATACGCAGGGCCTGTTCGAGTGGCTGCGCAAGGCGCCCTGGGGCAACCCGGTGTTCTCGTCGATGTTCATCTCGCTCATCGGCTTCGGCTTCCTCGGCGGCATCTCGGGCGTGATGATGGGCACCGAGCAGTTGAACCTCATCATCCACAACACGATCTACGTGCCCGGGCATTTCCACGCCACCGTGGTGGTCGGCACAACGCTCGCGTTCATGGGGCTCACCTACTTCCTGATCCCGGTGCTGTTCCGCCGCGAGCTCGCCTTCCCGACGATGGCGAAGTACCAGCCCTACGTCTTCGGCCTGGGGATGAGCGCGGTGGCGCTGTTCCTCATGGGCGCGGGCACGCTCGGCGTGCCGCGCCGGCACTGGGACATCGGCTTCGCGGGTAATGCCTTTGCCTACGAGTTCCCGGGCGCCGCCTGGCTGATGATGGCGCTCATGGGAATTACCGGGATCGTCGCCATCATCGGCGGCGGCATGTACCTGCTGATCACGGTATGGTCGGTGTTCCTCGGCAAGAGAATCGAGACGCCGGGCTTCCAGCACGTGCGCGCGCGCGACGGTGTGGCGCCGCCGGTGCCGGCCACGGGGCCGGTCATCGCAGGGCACGGCTCGGCCGGCATGGTGGCGCCCGGGACCTTCGTGCTGGCGCTCGTCTTCCTGACCGCGTTCGTCCTCTACTACTTCGTCAACTGGAAGTACCTGTCGACGGTGTGGCCGCTGAAGTGAGAGCCTTCGTCAACCTCTTCAAGATCCGGATCGGGTCCGCGATCGCAATCGCGGCCGCGGCCGGCCTTGCAGTCGAAGGGGGAAAAAGAATCGACCTCTTGAGTGGAGCGATCTTGATCTTTTCTGTGCTGCTCGCCTCCGCCGCCGCCGGTGCGTTCAACCAGTACGTCGAGCGCGATCTCGATGCGCGCATGAAGCGCACGCGCAACCGCCCCTTCGTCACCGGCGCGCTCAAACACGGGCCGTTCTGGCTGTGGCTGATCGGCTTCATGATGGCGGGGGCAGTGCTCGCCGCGTCCCTTGCCACCAACTTCCTGGCGGGGATCTACGTCTTCCTCGGCGCATTCACTTACGGCGTCGTGTACACGGTGTGGCTCAAGCGCCGCACCTGGTGGAACATCGTGGTCGGCGGCCTCGCCGGCAGCTTCGCAGTGCTCGCGGGCGCCGCCGCGGTTTCTCCCGCGCCCGGACCGGAGGCCCTGGCGCTTGCGGTGGTGCTCTTTCTCTGGACCCCACCTCACTTCTGGAGCCTCGCCATTGCCTGCCGCCAGGACTACGCCGCCGCGGGCGTGCCGATGCTTCCGGTGGTGGTCGGCGACGCGCGCGCCGCGCGCGCGATCTACGCCAGCGCATGGCTGCTGGTTCTTGTTTCCTTCGTTCCAGGGTTCCTCAATCTTGGACCGCTCTATCTCGCCTCGGCCGCTGCAGGCGGCGCCTTCTTCCTCCTCAGATGCAACGCGCTCGTGCGGCGGCCGGGCCGCGAGACCGCGCGCAGGGCATTCCTCGCCTCGCTCGCGCAGCTCTCGGCGGTGCTCTTCGGGGCAATGGCCGATGTGGCGCTTCTTTAGCGTTCTATTGCTTTTCGTCTCGGGCGCCCACGCTTTTGACGAAAAGCTGGCGCTAAAGGAAAGTCAGGCCGTCATCGGCCGCCAGATTGGGAGCTACAAGTTCCAGGATTCGTCGGGCCGTACCGTGAACCTGGCTGAGTTGCGCGGCAAGCCGCTGGTCGTGAACTTCATCTACACCGGCTGCTTCCAGGTGTGCCCCGCGACCACGCAGTTTCTTGCCGGCGCGGTGAAGCAGGCCGAGCGCACGCTTGGCCCGGGAACGTTCCGCGTCGCCACCATCGGCTTCAACCTGCCGGTCGACGACCCCGCCTCGATGCGCGCCTTCGCGCGCAAGTACGGCATCTCGTCTCCGAACTGGCTGTTCCTCACGCCGGAAGCGGCTGCGCTGGAGGCGCTCACCCAGGACCTCGGCTTCCGCTACGAGGCGACGCCGGCGGGGTTCGACCACCTGCTGCAGGTCTCGATCCTCGACCGCGACGGCCGCGTCTACCGCCAGGTGTACGGCGACTCCTTCGATGCGCCGCTCTTCGTCGGCCCGCTCCTCGAGCTGGCGCAGAACGCGCCGGTCGAGCAAGGCAACCTCGAAGGCGCGTGGGAAAAGTTCAAGCTCCTGTGCACCGTCTACGACCCCGCGGCAGGCCGCTACCGCGTCAACTACGTCGT
>DASTPE010000148.1:0-5816 GCA_035762345.1 Burkholderiales bacterium | reverse complement strand
CTCGAGCGCGACCTGACGGCGATCTGGCGGCTGCGCGAGCAGTTCATCGCGCGGCACCCCGGGATCGCAACGCACCAGGCGGTGATGACCAAGCGCGTCGTGCACGACCGCAGCGTGGTGATGGCCTTTCGCATGCAACGCGAGCTGCGGCGCGGCGGCGCGTTCGTCGCTCTCGGTGCGCTGCACCTCTATGGCGACAAGGGCGTGCTCGCGCTCCTCGAAGCCGACGGCTATCGCACCGACGTGGTGTTCTAGCGTGGTCGTCGTCCTCATCTCCGGGCGCGGCAGCAACCTGCAAGCGCTCCTCGATGCCGGCGTGCCGGTCAGCGCGGTGATCAGCAATCGCGCCGAAGCCGAGGGCCTTGCTATCGCGGCGGCGCGCGGCATCGCGACGCGGGTCGTGGAGCATCAATCTCGCGCGGCGCGCGAAGACTTCGACGCCGCGCTCGCCGCCGAAATCGAGCGCTTCGCGCCCCGCCTGGTGGCGCTTGCCGGTTTCATGCGCGTGCTGACGCCGGGATTCGTCGAGCGCTACCGCGGGCGGCTCCTCAACATCCACCCTTCGCTCCTGCCTGCCTTTCCCGGTTTGCACACCCACGAGCGCGCGCTCGCGGCCGGGGTCAAGGTGCACGGCTGCACCGTCCATTTCGTCACCGCGGAGCTCGACCACGGCCCGATCGTGGCGCAGGCGGCGGTTCCGGTGTGCTCCGGCGACGACCCCGCCGCGCTGGCCGCGCGCGTGCTCAGGCAGGAGCACGTAATCTATCCGCGGGCGGTCCGCTGGTTCCTGGAGGGCAGGCTTACGCTGGACGACGGTGTCGTCCGCGTCCGGGGGGATGATGCGCAGCTCGTTCTGGCTGCTGATTAGCCTGCCGGTCGCACTCTCCGCGGCCGCGCAGAGCACGCCGCCGGCGCGCGTCGAAATCCATTACGAGCTCATGCACAACGGCACCCTCATGGCGGAGGTGGTCGATCGCCTGGAGCACGGCAACGGCGCCTACGAGCTCACCGAGACATGGAAAGGCCGCGGAATCTACCGCCTCCTCGGCCGCGCTACCCGCCTCAGCAAGGGCGAGCTCGCGGCCGGCGGCCCGCGCCCGCGCGAGTTCGTCGACGAGCGCAGCGGCCGCGACACGCAGCGAGTCTCGTTCGACTGGAGCGCAAACACCATCACACGGCACTACAAGGGCGACACGCGCACCGAGCCGCTGGCGGCGGGTACCCAGGATCGGCTTTCATTCCTGCTCGCGCTGAGCTACCTCTCGCGGAAAGGCGAGCCGGTCAGCCTGTACATCGTCGACGCGCGCGGAATGTCGCAGCATACGTACAACCCGAACGGCCGCGAGCGGCTCGCCACGCCGGCGGGCGAGTTCGACGCAGTGAAGCTGATCCGCAAGAACGGATCGGGCGATATGTCGGAGATCTGGCTGGCCGCCGATCTGGGCTATCTGCCGGTACGCATCGTGCTCGAGCAAGACGGTACACGGTTCGAGCACATGGCGACGCGCGTCGTTCGGTGAGGATTACGCGCGCGGTCGTCGCGCATGCCTGCGCAGCGCTCACTCGCATGCTGTGCTTCGACGCGCCGGCGGACAGGATCTTGTCGCGCTACTTCCGCAGCCACCGCCACCTCGGGCAGGCCGAGCGCGCGTTCATCGCCGAAGCGGTGTTCGCTGTATTGCGACGCAGGCGCTCGCTCGAAGCTACGGCCGGGTCTGCACACCCTGAGGCGCTACTGGCCGCGGCTTTGATGCGGGTGCAGGGGCTCTCCGCGCGGGCGCTGGAGGGTGTTTTCGACGAAAGCCTGCTGCGCAAGCTTCGCCAGGATCCCCCGGACGAGTTACCTGCAGCCGTCCGCATCGACCTGCCCGACTGGCTGTGGGAGCGCCTGACGCGCGAGCAGGGCGTCGACGAGGCGCTTCGCATAGCGCAAGGCTTGCTGAATTCGGCGCCGCTCGACCTGCGGGTCAACCTGGCGCGAATCGATCGGGGCGCGGCGCAGGCCGAGCTTGCAGCCGCGGGCCTGCACGCTGCGCCGACGCCATACTCACCGGCAGGGCTGCGGCTTGCCGGAAAGCCAGCGATCAATCGCCAACGTCTTTTCGCAGAAGGCCTGGTCGAGGTGCAGGATGAAGGAAGCCAGCTGCTCGCCTGGCTGCTCGCGCCGCGCCGGGGCGAGATGATCGCCGACTACTGCGCCGGCGCGGGCGGCAAGACGCTCGCGAGCGCGATGCTGATGCGTGGCACGGGGCGCATTTATGCCATGGATACGTCGGCGAAACGCCTCGCGGCGCTCGCGCCGCGCGCCGCGCGGGCCGGAGTCACCAATGTCCACACCCTCCTCCTCGGCGAGGATGATGCGCGCGCACGACGGCTTGCGGGAAAGCTGGATCGCGTGCTCGTCGATGCGCCGTGCAGCGGCTTTGGCACGCTTCGACGCAACCCTGACCTGAAATGGCGGCACGGCGCCGGCGCTGTCGCGGAGTTGGCGGCAAAGCAGCGCAGCGTCCTTGCCGCCGCGGCGCGGCTGGTGAAGCCGGGCGGACGCCTAATCTACGCTACCTGCAGCATCCTGCAGGAAGAGAACGAGGCGGTCAGCACACAGTTCCAGCGCGAGCGCCCGGATTTCGTCGCGCTCTCGTGTGCGGAACTGCTCGCGGCGCAGCGCATCGAATTGAATACCGGCGAGCAGCTGCGACTTTTTCCCCACCTCCACGGTACCGACGGCTTCTACGCCGCTGCGTTCGCAAAAAGCCCTTTTGCCAAAGGCGCTTAGGAAGTGAGCCTAGGCGGGGTGCATTCGCGTAGAATGGCGGCCGCTCCCAACATACAACCAGGACAAATCTCACCTGATGCTCTTTTCCGGCCTGCTGGACCTCCCTTGGTGGGGGTATGCGATCGCTGCTCTCGCAATGACCCACGTAACGATCGCGTCGGTCACGATCTACCTGCATCGCTTCCAGGCGCATCGCGCGCTCGAGCTTCATCCGATCGCGGCTCACTTCTTCCGCTTCTGGCTCTGGCTGACCACCGGCATGGTGACCAAGGAATGGGCTGCGATCCACCGCAAGCACCACGCCAAGGTCGAGACTGTCGAGGATCCCCACAGCCCGCAGATCTACGGGATCAATCGGGTTCTCTGGCTCGGCGTTTTCCTCTATGTCAAGGAGGCGTACAACCGCGAGACGCTCGAGCGCTACGGTCACGGGACGCCGGACGACTGGCTGGAGCGCAACGTTTATACGCCGCACTCGCTTTCCGGAGTTCTGCTGCTCCTCCTGGCGAACTTGCTCATCTTCGGCGTGGTTCCGGGGGCGCTGATCTGGTTGACGCAGATTGCCTGGATTCCTTTCTGGGCGGCCGGCGTCATCAACGGCATCGGCCACTACTTCGGCTATCGCAACTACGACGTGCCCGACGCAAGCACCAACATCGTCCCCTGGGGCATCCTCATCGGCGGCGAGGAGCTGCACAACAATCACCACGCGTTCGCGTCTTCGGCCAAGCTTTCGACGAAGTGGTACGAATTCGACATCGGGTGGATGTACATCTGCATCCTGGAGTCGCTCGGCCTGGCGACGGTGAAGCGCCTGGCGCCGACGCCGCGCTTTGCGCGTCCGAAGCCCGCAGTCGACCTGGAAACGCTGCACGCGGTGATCGCCAACCGCTACGATGTGCTGTCGCGCTATGCGAAGTCCTTCCGCCGCACCTATGCCGAAGAGCTCGAGCGGCTGCGTCACTGGTCGCCTCGTGACGCGGAGCTGCTGCGGTCTCTCAAGCGCGCGCTGCTCCGTGGGCAGGCTGCGGCCGGAAGCGAGCGCGCCCGGCTCGCCGAGGCACTGAAGAACTCTCGCGCGCTTGCCACCGCGCTCGCCATGCGCCAGGAGCTTGCGGCGCTCTGGGATCGCTCCAGCGCCTCCAAGGAGCAGCTGCTGCGCCAACTGCAGGACTGGTGCCGGCGCGCAGAAGCGAGCGGCGTCGCGCCGCTCGTCGATTTCTCGCAGCGCCTGCGCTCGTACGCGCTAGCCTAGCAAGACGCTTGCCGGAGTAGCCCGCGGCGGGCTTTTCTATTTCAGCTTGGTCTCTTTGTAGAGGACGTGCTTGCGCGCCTTGGGATCGTACTTCTTGATCTCGAGCTTGTCGGGCGTGGTGCGCTTGTTTTTCGTGGTGGTGTAGAAATGGCCGGTGCCGGCCGAGGACTCCAGCTTAATCTTTTCGCGCATGGTCAGGCCTTCTTTCTGGCTTTGATTTCAGCAAGCACGGCTTCCACGCCGAGCTTGTCGATGCGGCGCAGGCCTGCGGTGGAGACGCGCAGCCGCACCCAGCGGTTCTGGCTCTCGAGCCAGAAGCGCCGGTAATGGAGGTTGGGCTCGAACGTGCGCGTGGTTTTGTTGTTGGCGTGCGAGACGTAGTGGCCCTTCATCGGCTTCTTGCCGGTGACCTGGCAGACACGGGACATCGAGTGCTCCGGAGGTTTGCCTGAGTTGCGAAAGGCGGCGATTCTACTATAACAATCCGCGCTCCGCGAAGGAGATTGCCTGGTTGCCGGCGACGATGAAATGGTCGAGTACCTTGACCTCCACGAGCGCGAGTGCCTCCTTCAGGTCGCGCGTGAGCAGCTCGTCGGAATGGCTCGGCTGCGCGATGCCGGAGGGATGGTTGTGCGCGAAGATTACCGCTGCCGCGTTGCGCGCAAGCGCGCGCTTCACGATCTCGCGCGGGTAAACGCTGGTCTGCGTCAGCGTCCCCTGGAATGCGTCCTCGATGCCAATGACCTTGTGCTGGGCATCGAGCCAGATGCAGACGAAGACCTCGTTCGGGCGATGGCCGAGCGCGACGCGTAAATAGTCGCGCACGGCGCCCGGCGAAGTAAGCGCGCCTCGCTCCTTCAATTCCTCCGCCATGGCCCGACGCGCGAGCTCGATTGCGGCAGAGAACTGCGCGGCCTTCGCCTGGCCGAGTCCCTTGATGTCGAGCAGCTCCGGGCCCGCCGATAGCAGCCGGGTGATGCTGCCGAATCGCGCCAGAAGATCGTTGCCAAGATCCACCGCGCTCTTGCCGCGTACACCGGTGCGCAGCAATACCGCGAGCAGCTCGTCATCCTTCAGCGAGTCCGCGCCTTCGGCGAGCAGCCGCTCCCGCGGCCGCCGGTCCACGGACCAGTCTGAAATCGCCATGTCCGGGGGTTTCCCTTAGAATCGTTTCCCCCTTAACGGCGGGCGGTTCGATGGCGTTGACCGGAAAGCGCGTTCTTCTCGGCATCACCGGCGGGATCGCGGCATACAAGGCCGCCGAGCTGACTCGCCTGCTGGTGAAGGAGGGCGCGGACGTGCGCATCGCCATGACCGAGGCAGCGACGCACTTCATCGGGACCGCGACTCTCCAGGCGCTCTCCGGCCAGCCGGTCTGGACGGACCTCTGGGACGCCCGCGTCAACGACGCAATGGGGCATATCGAGCTCTCGCGCGATCGGGAACTGATCGTCGTCGCACCCGCATCGGCCGACTTCATGGCGAAGCTCGCGCACGGCCTCGCCGATGATCTGCTGTCCACGCTTTGCGTGGCACGGCGTTGCCCGCTGATGGTGGCGCCGGCGATGAATGTGGAGATGTGGCAGAACCCCGCGACCGCGCGTAATGCCGAAACGCTGCGCGGCGATGGCATACAGATAGTCGGGCCCGCCTCTGGAGGACAGGCGTGCGGGGAGATGGGCATGGGCCGCATGACCGAGCCCGCCGACATCTTGGCGGACATACGGTTTTTTTTTCAGTCGAAACCGCCAGAGGGGAAGCTGCGGGGCAAGCGCGTCGTCGTCA
>DASTPE010000147.1:0-23632 GCA_035762345.1 Burkholderiales bacterium | reverse complement strand
AGACGCTCAGCATTTCACGGCAATGGTGGGTCTCGTCAGCGGCCCCGGAGCGGAGGCGGATTCCGAGTGACTGCCTTTACCGAATCCGTCGTCGAAGACGCCGCTCTCGTGTGGCTCGCGGCGCTCGGCTGCGCGGTCAAGCACGGCCCCGAGATCGCCGCCGGCGAGCCAGCCGCGGAGTGCGGCGACCCGAGCTATCGCGACCTCGTTCTGGAAGACCAGCTTTCATACGGCCGACCCGCGAACTAGCGTTCAGACGACGGACGAACTTGCATTCAGCCGCCCGCAGGCCGCCGTGCGTCCCTGCCGGCTTGCCGAGGGGCGGCTGGGGGCGTGCCTTGCATTTCTGGAGAGTCACTCCATAATTGCACGCATGCTGCCCCGCCGGCTCCTGCCTTCGCTCACCGCCGCCCTGGCCGAAGCCCCCGCCGTGGCCCTTCTGGGTCCACGACAAGTCGGCAAGACCACGCTCGCGCATGAAGTCGCCCGGGAGCGGCCGGCGATCTATCTCGACCTCGAATCCGAAGCCGATCGCGCCAAGCTCGCCGAGCCCGAGCTCTACCTGGCAGAGCACGAGGACAAGCTGGTGATCCTCGACGAGATTCAGCGCACGCCGCAGCTTTTCCGCACGCTGCGCGGGCTGATCGACGCCGGCCGGCGGCGCCGACGGGGTACGGGGCGATTTCTCGTGCTGGGTTCGGCTTCGATCGACCTGCTCAAACAGTCTGGCGAATCGCTCGCGGGACGTATTCGCTACCTGGAACTCGCACCGCTCGACGCGGGCGAAGTCGGCGGCAAGCGCCTCGATGCGCGCTGGCTGCGCGGCGGATTTCCCGAGAGCCTGCTCGCCGCATCGGACGCGGCGAGCCTGCGCTGGCGCAGCGATTTCATCCGCACCTACCTCGAACGCGACATCCCGCAGCTCGGGCCGCGCATTCCGGCCGAGACGCTGCGTCGGTTCTGGACCATGCTCGCGCACCAGCAGGGCGGCCTGTTGAACGCGGCGGCGCTCGCCCGTGCGCTCGCCGTCGACGGCAAGACGGCTGCGTCCTACCTCGACCTCCTGGTGGACCTGCTGCTGGTGCGCCGCCTCGCTCCTTGGCACGGCAACGTGAAGAAGCGGCTGGTCAAGTCGCCCAAGGTGTACGTGCGCGACAGTGGCCTGGTCCACGCGCTGCTCGGCATCGCCGAGCGCGAGGCACTGCTCGCGCACCCGGTGGCCGGGGCAAGCTGGGAGGGGCTCGCGATCGAATCGCTGATCGCCGTCGCGCCGAGCGGCAGCGAAGCCCACTTCGTGCGCACGGCGACCGGGGCCGAGATCGATCTTCTGGTGAAGTTGCCCGGCCATCGCAAGCCCTGGGCGATCGAGGTCAAGCGCGGGCTGGCGCCGAGACTCGAGCAGGGGTTCCACGCTGCCTGCGACACCGTGAAACCGGAGCGGCGGCTGGTGGTGTACGGGGGCCGCGAGCGCTTCCGTCTCGCCGAAGATGTGGAAGCGATCGCGTTGATCGATCTGTGCGCGGAGCTTGCCGCGGCATGACGCCTTCGCCGAACAAACTTGCCCCGATTCAGTTGACGCCCTGCGCTAACGCGACCGCAGGCTTGATTTCTGTTCGTGTGCGTCGCCGGCCAGGAGCTCGGTCACGCCTCCTACGGCGGCGGTGTTCACGGTGAGCGTTCGTTCGGTGACGAATCGCAGCATGTAGTGCGGACCGCCGGCCTTGGGGCCGGTGCCGGAGAGGCCTTCGCCGCCGAAGGGCTGAACGCCGACCACCGCGCCGATCATGCTGCGGTTGACGTAGATGTTGCCTACGCGCGCGGCGCGCACCACCTCGTCGACGAAGCCCTGGATGCGGCTCTGGATGCCGAGGGTGAGACCGTAGCCGGTGTCGCGCAGCCACTGCAGGACTTGGCCGAGATCGTCGCGGTGGTAGGTGCAGACGTGCAGGATCGGGCCGAAGACTTCGAGCCCGGGCAGTTCCTCGAGGCCCATCTGGAAGGCGATCGGGGCGACGTAATTGCCCTGTGCCGGCGCCCTGGATTCGCCGATCAGCTTCCCGGTGGACCTCAATTTTTCAATGTGAACCAAAAGCGCTTCGCGCGAAGGCGCGTCGATGATCGGGCCGATGTCGGTGTCGGGCTCGGCCGGGTCGCCGACCTTGAGCTCGGCGAGCGCCCCGGCGAGGAGGTGCAGCACGCGCGGGGCGCAGCCCTCGTCGACGAAGAGGATGCGCTGCGCCGAGCAGCGTTGGCCGGCGCTCTGGAAGGCCGAGATCACGGTGTCGTCGACCACCTGCTCGGGAAGCGCCGAGGCGTCGACGATCATGGCGTTCACGCCACCGGTCTCGGCGATGAGCGGCACGATCGGGCCGGCGCGCTTCGCGAGCGCTTCGTTGATGCGCCTTGCGGTCTCGACCGAGCCCGTGAAGGCGACGCCACTGATTTGCGGGTCGGCCACCAGCGCGGCGCCGACGGTCTCGCCCGGGCCGACGACGCAGCACGCGGCGTCGGCCGGAATGCCCGCCTCGTAGAGGATCTCGAGCGCGCGGAAGCCGATGCGCGGGGTCTGCTCGGCGGGCTTGGCGACCACGGTGTTTCCGGCGGCGAGCGCGGCCGCGATCTGGCCGGTGAAGATGGCGAGCGGGAAGTTCCACGGGCTGATGCAGGCGAACACGCCGCGCCCGTGCATACGAAGCTCATTGCGCTCGCCGGCGGGGCCGGGAAGGACGAGAGTCCGCGCAAAAACTCTTCTTGCTTGCAGGGCGTAATAGCGGCAGAAATCAGCGGCCTCGCGGACTTCGGACACCGCGTCGTGGTAGGTGCGGCCGCCTTCGCGCACGATGAGAGAGACGAGCTCGGCCTTGCGCGCCTCGAGCCCGTCGGCGGCCTTTTCCAGCAATGCCGCGCGCTCGGCCGCAGGCGCCTGCGACCACGATTCGAATGCCGTCGCGGCGCGCGCGAGCGTGAACTCCAGCTCCTCCGCCGATGTATTTTCGACCGGCGTCATACGTTCGGCTTCGCGGTCGGCCAGGGTCTGCGCCGCCAGGCCCCGAAGGGTTTGCTGATCGCTCAAATCCAGGCCCTGGGAGTTCTTGCGGTCGGGATAGAGATCGCGCGGCAACGGAATGCGCGGATCGGGGGCGTAAGGCTCCGGCAGCGAGGCGAGCGGGTCGGCGACGAGCGCCTCCACCGGGACGTCGGGATCGGCGATCTGGTGGACGAAAGAGGTGTTGGCGCCGTTCTCGAGCAGGCGGCGCACGAGGTAGGGCAAGAGATCGCTGAAGCCGCCGACCGGCGCGTAGACGCGGCACGGGATCGAGCGCTCGGCGAGAAGCGCGTCGTAGAGCGCATCGCCCATGCCAAAGAGCTTCTGGAACTCGAAGTCTCCGCCGAGGTGCAGGATGGTGGCCACGGTCCTGCAGTTGTGGGTGGCGAAAGCGGGCTCGATGTAGTCCGGCGCCGAGAGGAGCATCTTTGCGCAGGCCACGTAGGAGACGTCGGTCGCGCTCTTGCGCGTAAATACCGGGTAGTCCGGCATGCCGAGCTGCTGCGCGCGCTTGATCTCGCCGTCCCAGTAGGCACCCTTTACCAGGCGCACGCTCATGCGCCGCTTGAGGCTCGCGAGCCATTCGCACACCGCAGCCGCGCGCTTCTGGTACGCCTGCACCGCGATGCCCACCGGGAACTGCCGCGTAAGCTCTTCATGCAGGTCGAGCGTGAGCTCGAGCCGCTCCGATTCCTCGGCGTCGAGCGTCACGCCGACGCGTTGCCTTGCCGCCTGCTCGGCGAGCAGGCGCAGCCTGGGCAGCAGCTCGCTGAAAACCCGCTGGCGCTTCGCTTCCTCGAAGCGCGGGTGCAGCGCCGAGAGCTTGATCGAGACCGCGTCGGGAGCGCCGACCGTGGCGATGGCATTTTTGTACGAGCGAAAATATCTCTCGGCATCCTCGGCGGTGCGCGCCGCCTCGCCCAGCATGTCGAAGGAGAAGCGGTAGGGCCTGCGCTCTGCGGCGCGCGCGACGGCCTGCTCGATCGTCTCGGCAAGCACGAACTGGCCGGCGAGGATGCGCATCGCCTGGCGCACTGCGGTGCGCACGAGGGGTTCGCCCAGCCGGGCAGTCAAACGCTTCAACAATCCTGGAAAATCTTCTGCGTCGGCGTCGCGCCAGCGCGCGAGCGTCCCGGTGAGCATCAGCGCCCAGTCGGCGGCGCTCGCGGAGCTCCAGCTTCCCGAGGCAAGCTTGTCGCGGATCAGCGCGTCCTGCGTGTCGGTGTCGGGGATACGCAACAGTGCTTCGGCAACGCACATGAGAGCCACGCCTTCGCGCGTGGTGAGCCCGTAGGCGCGCAGGAAGGACTCGGCGGAGAGCGCGCCGGGCGGTGTCGCGCGCACGCGCCGCGCGAGGCGAAGCGCGGTTTCGGTGATGCGGCCGGAAGCCGCCTCGTCGGGCTGGAGCTGGCGCAGGCGCGCCACCGCTTGTCCTTCCGGCACGCGGTGCTGGCGGCGAATTGCTTCGCGCATCTCACTATAATCCGCGAAAAACCGTACGGCCGATATGTCCACCCCGCCGATCCTCTGGCAGCCTTCCGAGCGCGCGATCGAGGAAGCCCAGGTCACCCAGTTCGCGCGCCACGCGATCCGCAAGCACGGGCTGGACCTCAACAGCTATCACGATTTCCACCGCTGGACGGTCGAGAACCCGGAGCTCTTCTGGAACGAAGTCTGGGATTCATGCGGCGTGATTGCCTCGCGTAAGGGAGCCACGGTCCTTGTCGACGGCGACAAGATGCCGGGTGCGCGCTGGTTTCCCGAAGCGCGCCTCAACTTTGCCGAAAACCTGCTGCGGCGCGGCGACCGCGGCGACGCGCTCGTGTTCTGGGACGAGTCGGGCGCGAAGCGGCGGCTCTCCTACTCCGAACTGACGAGCGAGGTGTCGCGCGCGGCGCAGGCGCTGCAGGCGATCGGCTTGCGTGCGGGCGACCGCGCCGCAGCGTTCATTCCGAACCTTCCCGAAACCAGCATGCTCGCGCTCGCCGCGCTATCGCAGGGGGTCGTCTGGTCGTCCTGCTCGCCCGATTTCGGCGTCGACGGGGTGCTCGAGCGCTTCGGGCAGATCGAACCCAAGGTGCTGTTTTGCGCCGACGGCTACCGCTACAACGGGCAGACGCACGACTCGCTCGATCGAGTGCGCGAGATCGCCGAGCGCCTGCCGACGCTGCGCAAAGTCGTCGTCGTTCCGTACCTCGACCCCGACGTGGACGTGTCGGACGTGCCAAAGGCGGTGCGCCTGGACGAGTGGCTGCGCCGCTACCAGCCGGGCGACATCGCCTACGCGCAGCTTCCGTTCAACCACCCGGTGTTCGTGCTCTTCACCTCCGGGACGACCGGCAAGCCGAAATGCATCGTGCACGGCGCGGGCGGGTCGCTGCTCCAGTCGCTGAAGACCTTCAAGCTGCACTTCGACGTGCGTCCGGGCGAGCGCTTCTTCTACTTCTGCACCACCAACTGGGTGGTGTGGAATATTTTGTTCACGGGGCTTGCCACCGAAGCGGCGCTGATGCTCTACGAAGGCTCGCCGTTCGCGCGCAACGCGAGAGTCCTTTTCGACTACGCCGAGAAGGAACGTATTACCCACTTCGGCACCTCGGCGAAATTCATCGACGCGCTCGCCAAGCGCGCGCTGCGGCCGATCGATACCCACGATTTGTCTTCCCTGAGGATGATCATCTCGACCGGCTCGCCGCTCGCGCCCGAGAGCTTCGATTATGTCTATTCCGCGATCAAGAAGGACGTGTGCCTGTCGTCGATCTCGGGCGGCACCGACATCATGGGTGCCTTTGTCGACGCGAGCGCAGTGCTCCCGGTGTACCGGGGCGAGCTGCAGTGTCGCTCCCTCGGCATGGCCGTCGAGGTGTTCGATGAGAATGGAGACTCGGTCACAAGTCAGAAAGGCGAGCTCGTCTGCACGAAGCCGTTTCCTTCCATGCCGCTCGGCTTCTGGAACGACCGCGGCGACGAGCGCTACCTCGCGGCGTACTTCGCAAAGTACCCGAACGTGTGGACCCACGGCGACTGGTGCGAGCTCACCGAGCGCGGCACGATGCTCGTCTACGGCCGCTCGGACGCGACGCTCAACCCGGGCGGCGTGCGCATCGGCACCGCGGAGATCTACAGCGTGGTCGAGCGCATTGACGAGGTCGAGGAATCAGTCGCGATCGGCCAGCTCTGGCCGCCCGACAGTCCCACCGACACGCGCATCGTGCTGTTCGTCAAGCTGCGTCCCGGCTACACGCTCGAGGACGCGCTGGAAGAGCGCATCCGCCACGAGATCCGGCGCCACGCGAGCCCGCGCCACGTGCCCGCGCGCATCGTGCAGGTCGCCGACATCCCGCGCACCAAGAACGGCAAGGTGGTCGAGCTCGCGGTGAAGGCCGCGGTGCATGGCATGCCGGTCGCGCACACCGAGGCGCTCGCCAACCCGGGGGCGCTGGAGCTTTTCAGAGACCTCGACGAGCTTTCGACCTAGCCCTTTACTGGGTTCTTGCTAGCCGAGGATCTCGCCGATGTGCACGCGCTTTTCGAGATCGCTGATGAACTGACGTAGATCAGGCTCGAGCGCATCGCGCGCCGAAACCATGCCGAGCGGTCTGCCGTTCTCCACGACCGGCACATGCCGGAACTCACCCTCGTACATCAGATGAAGCGCGTGGCCGAAAGGCCGGTCGGGCCCGATAGTGCGCGGATTGGAAGTCATCACCTCCGCGACGGGCGTCTTCTCCGGGTCGCGGCCTTCGGCGATCACCCGGAACAAGGCGTCGCGCTCGGTGAAGATGCCGGCGAGCCTTCCTTTCTGCGTGATGAGAATCGCACCGATGCGGTGCTGCTTCATTAGGCGGGCCGCGGCGGCGACGGTGATATTCGAGCTTGCGGTGACGGGCTGCTGATCCTGGATGATGACGCGAACGGGTCTGTCCGGCATGTCGCTGTTCTCCTCCACGTCCACTGCAGCCGCAATTTACTCCCTGCGAGCGTTATTGCAGCGCACATCTTGTATTGCGTTGCGGTAAATCTCAGGGAGACGTTCCTCCGGCGATAGCCGCGGCAATCGCCTCGATCACTTGAGGCTGCTCGCCGATCGGCGCCTCCAGCCGGATGCGGAGCCCGGGCCGGGCAGCGGCTGCGCGCTCGACGAGCTGCGGCAGGTCCTCCCTTACGTGGCCGCCTGCGCCAAAGAAAAGCGGCACGACGCGGATGGAACTCACTCCGGCCGCCGCGAGTGCCGCCACCGCTTCGTCGAAGGTCGGCCGCATCAGCTCGAGGTACGCGGAGCAAACGACGACCTGGGGAAGCCTGCGCGCGAGCTCCTGGGAGATGCGCTCGAACGGTCGCGTCCACTCCGGGTCGCGCGAGCCGTGCGCGAAGAGGAGAATCCCTTCCTTCAATGAGGCTGCTCTAGTGGAGAGTCTGGCGCCGGCCCTCGTAGATACCTTGCAGCAACCGCAGCGACCCTAAGCTGATGGCGCGGTGGGAGAGCGCGTGGCCAAGGTCCTCGACGATGTCGAGCGTGACCGGCACATGCAGCCCGGCCAGCACGCGGGCCGCGCGCTCGGCGTAGACCCGCGAGACTACCGAATCGAACTCGCCGTGCACGAGGTGGATACGCGACGAGATGCGGCTGCCGGGGCCGGGTGTCTGCGCGAAGCGCGAGGAGAACGCCACCACCGCGCCGGCGATTCCCGGCGACTTGACCGCCTCGAGCGCCACCGTGCCGCCCTGCGAGAAGCCGATCAACACGGTGCGGCTGGAGGGTACGCCGAAGTTCGTCTGCTCGCGCCGCACGAGATCCTCGACATCGGGCAGTACTGCAGCGACTCGCTCGCGGTGGTTGTAGCAGTTCAAGCCGCGCGTCGGATACCAATCCTGCGCCGCGCCGCCGCGCGCATCGGGATCGAACCCGCTCGGCACCACTAGCGCCGCGCTCGGGAAGCGCGCCTGGAACTTGAACGCGATCGGGATCATGGACCGCGCGGTCGCGCCGCAGCCGTGTAGGAACACGAAGAGATGGTTGGGCCGGCGCTCTGGCGTAGGGGCGAAGCGGAAAACCCGGCCCGAAGACATTGCTCGATTCTTAACCTGCGCTCGCCGTTCTGTAAACTGATTTGCATCCCCTCTGAGGTGACCATGCAAACCACAGGATTTCTAAGGGCTTTCTGGGCTCTCACGCAGCCGTACTGGGTGTCCGGGCAACGCGCCAAGGGGCTGACCCTGCTGGCCACCGTGGTGGGGCTGTCACTCGTGACCGTCTGGCTCGAAGTGAAGTTCAACTATTGGAACCGCGATTTCTACAACACCTTCGAGAGCCGCGACCAGGCGGAGTTTTTCCGCCAACTCGGCATGTTCGCGCTGCTCGCTCTCATGTGGATCGTCACCCGGGTGTACCGGCTGTACTTCCTGCAAATGCTGCAGATCGAGTGGCGGGCGTGGCTCACCGACAGACTCCTCGGCGAGTGGATGAAGGACCAGGCGCACTACCGCATGCAGCTGCTCGATCGCGGCACCGACAACCCGGACCAACGCATCGCCGAGGACCTGAGGCTCTTCGTCGAGCTCACCAGCGACCTCATCCTTGGCCTGCTGGAAGCCGTGGTGCTGCTGATTTCATTCATCATCATCCTGTGGACCTTGTCCGGGTCGCTCGAGCTCTTCGGCGTCTCGATCCCCGGCTACCTCGTCTGGGTGGCACTCGTCTACGCCGCGGTCGGGACGCTGCTCACGCATTTCATCGGCCGCAAGCTCATCGGGCTGGATTTCAACCAGCAGCGCGTGGAGGCGGATTTCCGCTTCTCGCTGGTTCGCCTGCGCGAGAACAGCGAGGGCGTCGCGCTCTACCGCGGCGAAAAGGAGGAGTTGAGCGGCCTGCGCAGCCGCTTCGCTGCGGTGATCGCCAACTTCTGGCAGATCATGTACAAGCGCAAGCAGCTCGGCTGGTTCACCTCCTTTTACTACCAGCTCGCCATCATCTTCCCGTACGTCGTGGTGGCACCGCGGTTCTTTTCCGGCACGATTCCGCTCGGTGCGATCTTCCAGACGGCGTCGGCGTTCAACCAGGTGCAAGGGTCGCTCTCCTGGTTCATCAATGCGTACGTCATGTTCGCCTCCTGGAAGGCGACCGTGGACCGCCTGCTCGGCTTCAGCGCGTCGCTCGAGCGGGTGCGCACGGAGGCCGAGACGCTGGACGGCGAACGGGTCGAAGGATCTGAAAACTCTCTTGTTGTTGAAGATCTAACGATCGCGCTGCCGCAAGGCGCACCGCTTCTCGGGCGCACAGCGCTCGAGTTGAAACCCGGCGAGCACGTGCTGGTGACCGGGCCCTCGGGCGCGGGCAAGTCGACCTTCTTCCGCGCGCTGTCGGGCATCTGGCCGTACTGGAAGGGCCGCATCCGCCTGCCGCGCGGAGCACGGTTGCTGTTCCTGCCGCAAAAACCGTATCTGCCGATCGGAACGCTAAAGCGGGCGGTGTGTTATCCCGACGACCCCGCGCAGCACTCGGATGAGTCGGTGCGCGAGACGCTCGCGCGTGTCGGGCTCGCGCATTTCGCGGGCGACTTGGAACGAAGCGAGAACTGGTCGCAGGTGCTTTCGGGCGGCGAGCAGCAGCGGCTGGCGTTCGCGCGCGCGCTGCTCACGCGGCCGGACTGGCTCTTCCTCGACGAAGCGACCGCTTCACTGCCCGAGGTCGACCAGGATCGGCTCTACCGACTACTGAGGGAGGAGCTCAAGCGCACCACTATCGTGTCCATCGGGCACCGCGAGAGCCTCGCCAAGTACCACGCGAAGCGGCTGGATTGGCAGAAGTCGGCGCTCGTGCCTGCGTAGCTCAGCTCGGGGAGTAGACGCGGCCGCCTCGAGCGCGCGGCGGTGCGCTGACCGTCTTTCGTCTCGACTAGAGAATCAAGCATGTTGTCGTGGCGTGCGCGTAGAGCTTTCCCTGTTCGTCCTCGAGTCTTCCCTCGGCGGTCGCCACGCGCTTGCCCAGATGCACGAGCTTCCCGATCGCACGCAACCGCCGGGTTGCCGATGTGATGGGCCTGACGAGATTGGTTTTGGCTTCAAGCGTGGTGTAGCCCCCGCCCGCTGCCATCTGCGTCTGAACCGCGCAGCCCATCGCCGAGTCGAGCAGCGTCATGGCGACGCCGCCGTGCACCACGCCTATCGGATTGTAGTGTTGCTCGCCCGGCGCCATCTCGAACACCGCATGGCCGGGCTCGACCTCGAGGAGATCGAACCGAGGAGCTTCGCGACCGGAGGGGCAGGCAGACGGCCGTCGCGGATCGCGCGTAAAAAGTCGATTCCCGGCATCGCTCGCCCCGCCTCGGCGAGTGCCATGGGATCGGTCCAGGATATCGAAAGGCTGCGAAGATTCTTTCCTGCGTCCATCTTGGTCTCCAAGCTAGTAGAGCGCAGAGGGGTACGGTACGGCGGGCCGCGCAGGACTGGCGACCGCGGAGCGGCCGGCGATGAAATCGGCCGCCGCCCGCGTCACGCTTTCATCGGCAAGGATGCGCTGGTGCCCAAGGCCGTCGGTGCTCATGAGCCGAGCGCCCGGCCAGTGGCGCGCCACCGTCGCACCGTGCAGCCAGGGCATCATGCGGTCGTCGCGATCGTGGATCACCAGCGCCCGCGCGGTAAGCCGTGGCGCTACGCGGGGGACTTCCAGTTGTTCCCAGCGCACGCCGTAGCGCTCTTCGATCGCGCGTTGCATCCCCTTGCGCACGGCTTCGGGGATCCAATACCAGCGCGCAAAGCGGCGCGAATAGCCGACGAGATCGGCCGGGGGGCTGATAAGCACGATTTTTTCGAGCTGAAGTTTCGCCCAGCCCAATGCGACCGCCGCGCCTGCGCCGCCAAGGGAATGTCCGATCACCGCCTTCACGTCGCCGTGATACCAGGCCACCTCGGCCAAGACGTCGGCGAAGTCGGGCAGCCCGGTAAGCCTTCCTTCCGACACGCCGTGCGCCGGCTGGTCGTATGCGACGACGCGATAACCCGCCTGGAGCAACGGAAACACGAAGGCGCGCATCTGAGCTGCATGGCCCCCCCAACCGTGTGCGAGCAGAACCGCCGGCGCGTCGCGCGACCCCCACCGCCACATCGCGATGTGTCGTCCTTTGTGCTCGAGCATGCTTGAACGCGCGTCGATGAGGTCGATGGCGGTCGCGATCGCGTCGCGCGGCCGTGGCGGCGTAAGGAACAATCGCTCGGCAATGGCGGCGGCGAACTCCGGGAACCGAACGTTCGTGCTTATCCTTGGCAGGGAGAGAGTGAAGGACATGGGCTTCCTTTCCGCGGTTAGCCGGTGATGGCTCGGGCGCGCCCTTGCGCCGGTGCGGCGTGGCGGGCGATGAGTTCCTCGAACGCTGTGAGCGCTCGCTTACGTGCTTCTTTATCGCCTAGAAGGCGACGATGGTTGTGGCTTGCCAGCACGATGCCGAGCATCTCGAAGCCGATCTGCTCCGGGTCGGTGTCGGGCCTGAGATGGCCTTCCTCGATCGCGAGTCGCACGGCCTTCTGGGTGATCGCGTTGCCGCGATGCTGGTTGGCTATCGCGGCGTCTCGGATCGGGCCGGGCCGGTCGTCGTACTCGATCGCAGTCGAGATCATGATGCAGCCGCCCGGGAGGCCAGATTCCAGCGTCCAGTCGATCCACCGCTCGAAAAGCGCGCGCAGACGCGGCAGCCCGCGGTCGATCTTGAGCACCGGCACGAACACCCGCTCGCCGTAGCGCTGGGCGGCATGCTCCAGCACCGCGAGTTGCAGATCCTCCCGGGAGCCGAAATGGGCAAACAAGCCGGACTTCGACATGCCCGTAGCGTCGGCCAAGCTGCCGATCGTGAGGCCTTCGAGGCCGAGCTTGCTCGCGATCTTCAGGGCCTCGTCCAGGATCGTTGCCCGGGTCTGTTCCCCTTTGGTTAGGGCCATCATGCGGAACGCAAAATAGAACGAACGTTCGTAAATGTCAAGACGCGGCGCAAAAACCGGCCGGTATGGCTGGCCTCGACCCGGGAAACCTCTTCCGGCGTCCCCGCGGCGACGATACGTCCGCCGGCGTTCCCGCCCTCCGGGCCGAGGTCGATGACCCAGTCGGCAGTCTTGACCACGTCCATGTTGTGCTCGATCACGAGCACCGTGTTGCCAGCGTCGCGCAGCCGGTGCAGAACCTCGAGCAGCAGCTTGATGTCGTGGAAGTGCAGGCCGGTGGTGGGCTCGTCCAGTATGTAGAGCGTGCGGCCGGTGTCGCGCTTCGATAGCTCGAGCGAGAGCTTCACCCGCTGCGCTTCGCCCCCGGAAAGCGTGGTCGCGGACTGCCCGAGCCGCACGTATCCGAGGCCTACATCGGCGAGCATCTGCAGCTTGCGGGCGATCTGCGGCACCGCGGAGAACGAACCGCGCGCTTCGTCGACCGTCATCTCCAGCACCTCTTGTATGTTGCGCCCCTTGTAACGGATCTCGAGCGTCTCGCGGTTGTAGCGCTTACCGTGGCAGACGTCGCACGCGACGTAGATGTCGGGCAGAAAGTGCATCTCCACGCGGGTTACGCCGTCGCCCTGGCAGGCCTCGCAGCGTCCGCCTTTCACGTTGAACGAAAACCGCCCGGCGTCGTAGCCACGCGTGCGCGCCTCGGGCACGCCGGCGAAAAGCTCCCGGATAGGGGTAAAGAGCCCCGTGTAGGTGGCTGGATTGGAGCGCGGCGTGCGGCCGATCGGGCTCTGGTCCACGGCAATGACCTTGTCGATGTGCTCGATGCCGGCGAGGCCGCGGTGCAGTGCCGGTTCCGCGGCGGCGCCATGCAGCGCGCGGGCGAGCGACGCGTACAGAGTGTCGTTGACGAGCGTTGACTTGCCGGATCCGGACACGCCGGTAACGCAGACGAGCAGCCCGAGCGGCACCTCGAGATCCACCTCCTTAAGATTGTTTGCGCAAGCGCCGTACAAGAGGAGCTTTTGCTTGGCACGCCGGCGCTGGGGCGGCACCGCAATCGCGAGCTCGCGCGCGAGGTACCGGCCGGTAAGCGACTGCGGGTTGCCGATGACTTCGGCGGGGGATCCCTGAGCCACGATCCGGCCACCCGCTTCGCCCGCACCCGGACCCATGTCGATCACATGATCGGCAGCGCGGATCGCCTCCTCGTCGTGCTCGACTACGATCACGGAATTGCCGAGATCTCGCAGCTGCTTGAGCGTCGCGATGAGGCGGGCATTGTCACGCTGGTGCAGGCCGATCGACGGCTCGTCGAGGACATACATCACCCCCGTAAGGCCAGAACCGATCTGGCTCGCGAGCCGAATGCGCTGGGCCTCGCCGCCGGACAGCGTCTCGGCCGAGCGCTCGAGCGAGAGGTACTCAAGGCCGACGTTGACCAGGAACTCCAGGCGGCTCGCGATCTCGCGCACGACGCGCTCCGCCACCTGCGCCCGGGACCCCTTGAGGCGCAGTGTGCGGAAGAACTCCAGCGCCTGCTTAAGCGGCCAAGCCGAAATCTCGTGGAGCGTTATGTCGGCGATGCGCACGTGGCGCGCCTCGCGGCGCAGCCGCGCGCCGCCGCATTCCGGACAGGCGCGGAGATTGCGCAGCTTGGCGAGTTCTTCGCGCACGACCTGCGAGTCCGTCTCGCGGTAGCGGCGCTCGTGGTTGGGAATAACCCCCTCGAACGGGTGCTCCTTCACCGTGCCGCCGCCGCGCTCCGACGGGTAGCGGAATGCGATCTTTTCGCTTCCGGAGCCCTGCAGGATGAGGTTTTGAATGCGCTCGTCCAGCATCTCCCACGGGCTTTCGATGTCGAAGGCGTAGTGCCGGGCGAGTGACTGCAGCATCGAGAAGTAAAAATGGTTCCTGCGATCCCAGCCGCGGATCGCGCCACCGGCGAGCGAAAGGTTCGGGTGGGCGACGATGCGCTTTGCGTCGAAAAACTCCACCGTGCCCAGGCCGTCACAGCGCGGGCACGCGCCCGCGGGGTTGTTGAACGAGAAAAGGCGCGGCTCGAGCTCTGGCACTGCGTAATCGCAAGCGGGGCAGGAATACCGCGCCGAAAAAAGATGCTCGCGGCCGCTCTCCGCTTCAACCACCACGACCTTGCCGTCGGCGTGCCGCAAAGCCGTCTCGAGCGAATCGGCGAGCCGCTGGCGCGCGTCGGCGCGCACCCGCAACCGGTCGACCACCACGTCGACCGAGTGCTTGACGTTCTTCGCAAGCCGGGGCGTCGCATCGAGCTCGTACACCACGCCGTCGACGCGCACGCGGGTGAAGCCCTGCGCGCGCAGCTCGCCGAGCAGATCGGCCTGCTGGCCTTTGCGTCCGGCGATCACCGGCGCGAGGATCATGATGCGCGTTTCCTCGGGCAGCGCGGCGATCTGGTCCACCATTTCGGCGACCGTCTGCGCCTCGAGGGCGAGGTCGTGCTGCGGGCAGTAAGGCGTGCCAGCGCGCGCGAAAAGGAGCCTCAGATAATCGTGCACCTCGGTGACGGTGCCGACGGTCGAGCGCGGGTTGTGGCTCGCGGCTTTCTGCTCGATCGCGATCGCGGGCGAGAGCCCTTCGATCAGGTCCACTTCGGGCTTCGCCATCAGCTCGAGGAACTGCCGCGCATAGGCGGACAGCGACTCGACGTAGCGGCGCTGCCCTTCGGCGTAGAGCGTATCGAACGCGAACGAGCTCTTGCCCGAGCCCGAAAGCCCGGTAATGACGACGAGCCGGTCGCGCGGCAGCTCGAGGCTCAGGTCCTTGAGATTGTGGGTGCGCGCTCCGCGAACGCGTATCGACTCCATGCTGCGGTTTCCAAAGTGAAACTTGCTACTATAGCGCGCCCCACTTTCCCGCCGCCACGCTTCCTCATGACCGAAAGGATGAGCCGCGCCGAGCTGCGCGCCGGCGCCGGCCTCGCGGCCGTGTACGGCCTGCGCATGCTTGGCCTGTTCTTCATCCTTCCGGTATTCGCGGTCCACGCCGTTGGTCTCAAGGGCGGGCACGACCTCACTCTTGTGGGAATCGCGATCGGTGGATACGGCTTGACGCAAGGTCTGCTCCAGGTGCCGTTCGGGATGGCCTCCGACCGCTGGGGACGCAAGCCGATCATCTACACCGGCCTCCTTGTGTTTGCGGCCGGCAGCTTTCTCGGCGTGGTGGCGACCGACATCTGGATAGCGATCGCGGCGCGCGTTCTGCAGGGCGCAGGCGCGATCAATTCGGTCGCGATGGCACTTGCGGCGGACCTCACGCGCGAGCAGCATCGCACCAAGGTAATGGCGATGATCGGCGCTACGATCGGCATTACCTTCGCGCTTTCGCTGGTCGGCGCCCCGGTCCTCTATCTCTATATCGGGATGGGCGGCGTCTTTGCGCTTACCGGAGCGCTCGCGCTAGTCGCCATCGGTGTAGTGAAGTACTGGATCCCGGGCGAGCCGGCTCCGAAGCCCGTGCGCGGGGGTTCCGCGCTCCGGCACGCCTTGGAGCCCGAGCTGCTGCGCTTGAACGCGGGGATATTCATCCTGCACGTAATGCTCTACGCGATGTTCGTGGTCGTGCCGCCGCTTTTCGTGCAGGCGGGGTTAGAGCTGCCGGAACATTGGAAGGTGTACTTGCCGGTCATTCTGGCTTCGTTCGCGCTTATGATTCCGGGTGTTCTGTACGCGGACCGCAAGAACCGTCCGAAACCCGTGCTACTCGCGTCGGTCGCTCTGCTGGTGGCGGTCGAGGCTGCGCTCGCCACGCTCGACGCCAGCCTCGCGGTCCTCGCTGGCCTGATGCTCGCTTTTTTCGCCGCGTTCAATGTGCTCGAGGCCATACTGCCGGCGCTCGTTTCGCGCGCCGCGCCCGCTCAGGGACGGGGCGCCGCGATCGGCGTCTATAACACCACGCAGACGCTGGGCGTATTCTTTGGTGGGCTCATTGGCGGCTGGATCGCTTCGAGCTACGGGACTACTACGGTATTTGCAGTGTGCGCTGTGCTTTCGACTGTGTGGCTCGTAGTTGCGGCCGGCATGCGGCCGCAAGTCCAGGTCAACGAGCTTTCGACTATTACGTTTTCAATCGCATCCGGAGTAAACCTCGAGGGGCTGCACCGAGCGCTGGCCGGTGTGCGTGGTGTACAGGAAGCCGAGGTCGTGGCTGCGGAGCGCATCGCACACCTTAAAGTCGTGCCCGGGCAGTGGGACGAGCATAGAGTGCGTAAACTGATTACTGGGGAGGTTTGACATGGCTTCAGTGAACAAGGTCATCATCATCGGCAACCTCGGCGCCGATCCCGAGACGCGTTACCTGCCGAGCGGCGAGGCGGTGACGAACATCCGCGTCGCGACCACCGACCGGTGGAAGGACAAGCAAAGCGGCGAGCTCAAGGAAGCGACCGAATGGCATCGCATCGCGTTCTTCGGGCGGCTCGCCACCATCGCTGGCGAATATCTCCGCAAGGGCTCGCAGGTCTACGTCGAAGGCAGCCTGCGCACGCGCAAATGGCAGGACAAGGACGGCCAGGATCGCTACTCGACCGAGATCCGCGGCGACGTGATGCAGATGCTTGGCCGCCGCGAAGGCGGCGGCGAGCCACGCGTTGAGGCGGCGGCGGAATCCAAGTCCGCTGGCGCTCGCAACACGGCATCGGCCGCGGCGAAAAAGGCGGCGGGCAAATTCGACGACCTGGAAGACGATATACCGTTCTAGCGCCTCGGGTATCATCCGGGGCCAGCAGCAGGGAGATGGCATTCCTCCCTTAACCGCCGCAAGGCTGATGATGCCTACGTGAAACCCCGCACGGAGGCATCTGCAATGACGGAGACCTATGCTCTCGCGGCGCTTTGGATCGGACTGGCGCTCGCTGCCGCGCTCGTCTCAATCTGGCTGCGCGTCGCCACCTCGCTCTCTGAAATCCTCGTAGGCACGCTAGCGGGGACCGTGCTCGGTACCGCGGCGCTCGGCGTCGACCACGTCTGGGTGAAGTTTCTCGCCGGCGCGGGCGCGATCCTGCTCACTTTCCTGGCCGGCGCGGAGATCGATCCCGACGCGTTCCGACGCAGCTGGAAGGAGGCGACTGCTGTTGGACTAGTGAGCTTCTTTGCGCCGTTTCTCGGCTGCGCGGCGGGCGCCTACTGGTTGCTCGGCTGGAACGGCCAGGCGAGCCTGCTCGCCGGCATAGCGATGTCGACGACGTCCGTCGCCGTGGTGTATGCGGTGATGCTGGAGTTCGGATTCAACCGCACCGACTACGGCAAGATGGTGCTCGCTGCGTGCTTCATCACCGATCTCGGCACGGTGGTCGGCCTGGGGCTGGTATTCGCTCCGTTCACGGCGAAGACGGTGGCGTTCGTCGGCGGCATGGCTATCGCCGCGTTCGCCCTGCCGTGGCTGACGCCCCGCTTTTTCAAGCGCTACGGCGCACGGCCCTCCGAGCTCGAAACCAAGTACCTTCTGCTGGTCCTGTTCGCGTTGGGGGCCCTCGCCGGATGGGCCGACAGCGAAGCGGTGCTGCCGGCGTACGTGATTGGCATGCTTCTCGCCGGCAGCGTGGGCAGGGATCACGTGCTCATCCGGCGATTCCGCACGTTGACTCTGGGGCTGCTCACGCCGTTCTATTTCCTGCGCGCCGGCGCTTTCGTTTCCGTGCCGGCCCTCATTGCCGCGCCAGCCGCCTTCTTGGCAATGCTGCTGTTGAAGATCGCTTCCAAGAGCGCGGGGGTGTATCCCGTCGCTCGCTCCTTCGGTTCGCCCGGCAAGGTAAGCATGTACACCACGCTGCTCATGTCGACCGGGCTGACCTTCGGCACGATTTCTTCGCTGTTCGGCTTGTCGCACGGCATCGTCGACCAGGCTCAGTACTCCGCGTTAGTCGCCGCGGTCGTCGGCAGCGCGGTCGTGCCGACGCTGATCGCCAACGCGTGGTTCCTCCCGCGCCACCTGCTGCCGAAGGACGGTGGCTCCGAGACCGCGCCCGCCGTGCAGGCGCGCGAGCAGCCACGGAGGTAGACGTGTATCGCAGAATCGTAGTCGGATATGACGGCTCAAAGGCAGCGCGCAAGGCATTCGATGCTGCGCTCGAACTTGCCGCCAAGCATGGCGCCGAGCTGCATGTCCTGTCGGTGGCGAGGCCCTCGGAGATCGGCGACGACGTGGAGACCGAGGCCGTGATCGAGCATTCGCGCGCTCATCACCGCCGCCTGCTCGCCGAGCTCAAAGCCTCCGCCGCGACGAAGCAGGTCAAGGCGCATTACGAGGTGGCAGTGGGGCATCCCGCCGAGCAAATCATCTACCACGCCGACCGCGTCGACGCCGATCTCGTCGTGGTCGGCGATCGCGGGCGCTCGAATTTCACGCGGCTGCTGCTCGGCTCGGTTTCCAAGCAGGTGACCGAGCACGCCGGCCGGCCGGTGCTCGTGGTGCGCTAGGCTCGAGCCGAGCGGGAATGCTGAACGTCCGAGTTCCCGGCTTCGGAACCCTTCGCATCACGCATCTTGTGCTCGACTACAACGGCACGCTGGCGCTCGACGGGCGCCTGCTTCGCGGGGTGAAGATCCGACTCGAGCGGCTCGCGCGCTCGCTTTGCGTCCATGTCGTCACCGCGGACACCTTCGGTCGGGCGCGGAGCGAGCTGACGCACCTCGACTGCAAGCTCGAGATTCTTGGACCTGGGCGTGAAGACAGGGCGAAGGCCCGCTATATTCGCGGCCTCGGCGCGAGCCGCGTCGCATGCATTGGCAACGGGCGCAACGACCGGTTGATGCTGCGCGTGGCTCGCCTTGGCGTCGCCGTGGTCCAGGCTGAAGGAGCGGCCGCCGCAAGCCTGGCCGCAGCCGATCTCGTACTGTATTCAATTAACGATGCGTTGGATCTTTTCCTCGAGCCGCGCAGGCTGGTTGCCTCCCTCAGGGCTTGACGTCGCTCTTTTCTGCCCAAAATCAGCAATATATAATCGACGCCATGCCGATTTACGAATATCGCTGCAGCGCCTGTGGTCAGGAGCACGAGGTGCTTCAGAAGGTGACCGAGCCGCCGCTGACCGAGTGTCCGGCGTGCGGCAAGCCGGGGCTGCAGAAGCTCTTGACGGCGGCCGGTTTTCATTTGAAGGGAAGCGGCTGGTACGCGACCGACTTCAAGGGCGGGGCGAAAAAGCCCGAGGAAAAGAAGCCGGCCGAAGCTAAGACCGATAGCAAGGGCGATAGCAAAACGGACACCAAGGCGAGCCCCAAGAGCGAAACCAGCCCTAAGAGCGAAACCAAAACCGAGGCCGCGGCCTGAGCTGCGGCGAGTAACGACGCCGGCCCGGCGACGCGCCGGGCCTTTTCGTTTCCGGAGCCGTGAAGAAATATCTCATCACCGGGCTGCTCATCTGGATCCCGCTGGTCATCACCCTGTGGGTGCTGAAGCTCATCGTGGACGTACTCGACCAGTCGCTTCTGCTTTTGCCGGTGGCATGGCAGACCGAGAACTGGCTCGGGGTTCACATTCCGGGGTTGGGCGCCATCCTCACTGTCTTCATCGTGTTCGTCACGGGCGTGTTCGCGACGAATTTCTTTGGCGCGCAGCTCGTCGAGCTCTGGCACGAGATCCTGCACCGGATTCCGGTCGTGAACTCGATCTATTCGAGCGTGAAGCAGATTTCGGACACGCTTTTCTCGTCGAGCGGCCAGGCGTTCCGCAAGGCGCTGCTCGTACAGTGGCCGCAGGAGGGCATGTGGACCATCGCCTTCCTTACCGGCGCTCCCGGCAACGGCGTGGTGGAACACCTGCCCCCTGACTGCCTCGCGGTGTATGTTCCGACCACACCCAACCCCACGGGCGGCTACTTCGTCATCGTCGCGCGCAAGAACGTGATTGAGCTCGACATGAGCGTCGAGGAGGCCCTGAAGTACATCATCTCCATGGGCGTCGTCCCGCCGCAGAAATAGGAATCCACGCCCCATGCGCAGTCACTACTGCGGGGAATTGCGTGCCACCCTCGTCGACCGGATCGTGACGCTGTGCGGCTGGGCCCACCGGCGCCGCGATCATGGCGGCGTGATCTTCATCGACCTGCGCGACCGCGACGGTCTTGCGCAGGTGGTGTGCGATCCGGACGCACGCGACGCCTTCCGCACGGCCGAGCGTGTGCGCTCGGAGTACGTGCTGAAGATCACAGGCAAGGTGCGGCGCAGGCCGGCCGGCACGGTCAACCCCGAGCTGCCGACCGGCGAAGTGGAAGTGCTGGCGCATGAGGTGGAGATCCTCAACCCGTCCGCGCCGCCGCCGTTCCAGCTCGACGAGGACAAGCTCGCTGAGGATACGCGGCTCGAGTACCGCGTGCTCGATCTGCGACGCGCGCCGATGCAGCGCAATCTCCGCCTGCGGCATCGCGCGGCGATCGCGGTGCGCCGGTTCCTCGATGAGCACGGATTCGTCGACATAGAGACACCGGTGCTCTACAAGTCAACGCCGGAAGGCGCACGAGAGTTTCTCGTGCCGTCGCGCCTGCACGAGGGACATTTCTACGCCCTGCCGCAATCGCCGCAGCTCTTCAAGCAGCTGCTCATGGTGGCGGGGTTCGACCGCTACTACCAGATCGTCAAGTGCTTCCGCGACGAGGATCTGCGTGCCGACCGGCAGCCCGAGTTCACCCAGATCGACGTCGAGACGTCGTTCCTGTTGGAGGAAGACATCCGCGGGCTCATGGAATCGCTGATTCGCTTCGTCTTTCGCGAGACGATCGGCGTCGAGCTGCCCGCGCCTTTTCCGGTCCTCCCCTACGACGAGGCGATGCGCGACTACGGCAGCGACAAGCCCGACTTGCGCGTCCCGCTCAAGCTCGCGGAGATCACCGATGCAATGAAGGACGTCGAGTTCAAGGTGTTCTCGGGGCCCGCCAACGCAGTTGGCGGCCGCGTCAGCGCGCTGCGTGTGCCCGGCGGCGGCGCTTTGACCCGAGGCGAGCTCGACGCTTACGGCGAATATGCCAAGAGCCTGGGCGCGAAAGGGTTGGCGTGGATCAAGGTCAACCAGCGCGCTAAGGGCGCCGAGGGCCTCCAATCTCCTATCGTCAAGAATCTGCATGCGCGCGCGATTCTGGCGATTCTTGAAAGAACATTGTCTGAAGATGGAGATGTGATTTTCTTCGGCGCGGGCGAAGCCGACGCCGTGGCGGCATACATGGGAGCGCTGCGCGACAAGGTCGGGCACGACCGCGGTCTTGTCGCGCCCGGCTGGCGGCCGCTCTGGGTGGTGGATTTCCCGATGTTCGAGCTCGACCCGGAGACCCGGCAGTGGAAGGCGAGGCACCATCCCTTCACCAGCCCCAAAGACGACCACGAGCACTACATCGAGACTGCTCCGGAAAAGGCCTACGCCAAGGCCTATGACATGGTGCTTAACGGCTGGGAGATCGGCGGCGGCTCAGTCCGCATCCACCGGCAGGAAGTGCAGCAAAGGGTGTTCCGAGCGCTCCGCATGTCGCCCGAGGAGCAGCGCGCGAAGTTCGGCTTCCTGCTCGACGCGCTCCAGTATGGGGCCCCGCCCCACGGCGGGATCGCGTTCGGCTTCGATCGCCTGGTGACGCTGATGGCCGGCGCTCCGGCGATCCGTGACGTCATCGCGTTTCCAAAGACCCAGCGCGGCCAGGATCTGCTCACCGGCGCGCCGAGCCCCGTGACCGAGAAGCAGCTGAGCGAGCTTCACTTGCGCTTGAGGAAGCCGACGCAGCCGTGAGCTGGTTTGCGGTTGCGGTACTCGCTGTCGCCCTCTCTAGTGACATCGCTCTGGAAAAGCTGCCGCCCGAAGCGCGCCAAACCGTCGCGCTCATCAAGGCGGGCGGTCCATTTCCTTATCAGCGGGACGGGAGTGTGTTCCATAACCGCGAAGGCCTGCTGCCGAAGCGCAGCCGGGGCTATTACCGTGAGTACACCGTGCAGACGCCGGGCGCGAAAGACCGCGGCGCGCGGCGTATCGTCGCCGGTCAGGACGGCGAGTACTACTACACCGACGACCACTACCGCAGCTTCAGGCGCATCATTGAATGATGGAAGAGCTGATCCAGCGCCTACGGGATGCATCGCGCTCGGGCGTCTACCGGGACTCACGCGCCGACGAGATCATGCAGGCAGCGCGCGGCAGCGGCATCCGGATCGCGAAAATTCGCTTTGCGGAAAAGCCGGTTCTTATGAAAAACATTGCGGCGGCACTCGATTTCCCGGACTGGTTCGGCGAGAACTGGGATGCGCTCGAGGATTGCCTGTCGGACCTTTCCTGGCGCGAGGCACCGGGCCATATTCTGCTCCTTGAGCACGCAAAAGCAGGCGACGACTTCGGTGTCCTGGTCGACGTGCTGGGCTCGGCCGCGGATTCTTGGGCATCGCGCGGGATGCCGTTCTTCGCTGTTTTTATCGATCCGGCCGGCGAGCTGCCGCTGCCGGAATTGTGCGGCCGAAAATGAAGCTTCCGCTTTCGGTACTCGTGGTCGTGCACACCGCCGAGATGGAGGTGCTGCTTCTCGAACGGGCCGCGCGCCCCGGGTTGTGGCAGTCCGTTACCGGCTCGCTCGACCGGCCCGATGAGGCGCCCGCTGCAGCGGCGGCCCGCGAGGTACGCGAAGAAACCAGCATAGACCCGGCAAGCGGGCACCTCACCGGCTGGAACGTCGCCTATACATTCGAAATTTTCCCTCAATGGCAGCATCGCTTCGGCCCCGGCGTCACCCACAATACCGAGCGGCTCTTCAGCCTGCAGCTTCCGAAGCGCACGCAAGTGTCTATCGCGCCGAAAGAGCATACGACTTTTGCCTGGCTGCCTTGGCGCAAGGCCGCGCGCAAGTGCTTCTCGTGGTCCAACCGCGATGCGATCCTGCTGGTGGGCGCCGCGCTTCTCACGGCAGGCTGCGCGACCGGAGAAGCGCCGCTTGCTCCGCACCTGGACGCCGGCGGCACCGCCGAGGTGCGCGAATGCGCGCAGTGGTATCGGGCGCTCGATGCAGAGATCGACGCCGCGGGAGTACGCGACGCGCAGTACACGCGCGTGCCCGGGTTTCCGCACCTCCGTGTCGACCGCGCGCTCGCTTCGCTTAAGGACCGGGCGGCGCAGAGCGAGTCCGGCCTGCGGGCGTTCAACGAGCGGCTCGCCGAGCTCGACTCCGACTCGCGCGCGTACGAAGTTCGCAATATGCCGACGCTGAACGACGATGCCCGCGCCGCGGCACTACGCCGGGCGCGCGATTGCGGCAAGCGGCTGCGCGAAGCGGATCTGGCGAGTCCCGGCGCGGGCGAATCGCTGCTCGCCGCAGCCAACGTGCCGGACGACTATTCCACCGCGAGCCGCTTTTTCGGCCTCTATTACGTGACCAGGATTCCGTTCGCGTCCGGTGTGCGCGATTGGCAGAACGAGACCGTTGCGGCATTCCAGCGCAGCCGCGACCCGGCGGCGAACCGCGTGCGCTACGCTCCGCCTCAGGGCCAGGCTTTGCCGCGTAGCGTGGTCGGCGGGCTCCTTGGGCGTGCGGCCTTCGACCCGCTCGGCCATCCGGCGGTTTCCGACCGCGAGCTGCAACGCTTGGCGCTTACTTACGCGCCGACCTTCGAGGTGGAAATCGTCGGCGACTACGACCGCTTCGGCGCGCTGCGCTGGCAGCGC
>DASTPE010000146.1:0-5771 GCA_035762345.1 Burkholderiales bacterium | reverse complement strand
GTCGGGCTTTGCCACGCCCTCGATGGTCATGAGGTCGGCGCCTTCGGCCTGCATGGCCACGATCGAGCAGCTTTTGATGGCGCGGCCGTTCATGAGCACGGTGCAGGCGCCGCACTGCGCCGTGTCGCAGCCGACGTGGGTGCCGGTCAGCCGCAGGTTCTCGCGGATATAGGTGACAAGCAGCGTGCGCGCCTCGACATCGGCGGAAACAGGCTTGCCATTGACCTTCATGGATACCTTGATTGTCATGCGGACCTCCTCCGGGGAGAAAAATATCGTAGCGCGGCGGTATGATTTACGCCACTGCCATTTCTCGCCGCGGGCCATGCGATTGCTGATCGTGGAGGACGACGCGCCGCTGGCATCGGGGCTGCAGCGCATCCTCGAGGCCGAGGGGCACGCGGTCGACGTCACCGCCCGCGGGGAGGAAGCCGTGGCCGCCGCTTCGCACGAAAAGTTCGACCTCGTCATTCTGGACATCGGCCTGCCGCATATGGACGGGTTCGAGGTGCTGCGCCGGCTGCGCTCCAGCGCTTCCGACAAGAGCGGTCCGACGCCGGTGCTCGTGCTCACGGCGCGCGACGCGGTCGAAGACCGTGTGCGCGGCCTCGACCTCGGCGCCGACGACTATATGGTGAAGCCCTTCGCGATGCCGGAGCTCACCGCGCGGGTACGTGCGCTCTTGCGCCGCTCGCAGGCGCACGGCGGCCCGCGCATCACGCATGGGCCGTTGACGCTCGACACGGTGGCAAGACGGGCTTTCCTGCGCAGTGAGCCCCTGGAGCTCGCGGCGCGCGAGTGGGCGGTGCTCGAGGTGCTCCTTGCCAAGGTGGAGAAGATCGTGTCGAAGGAGGCGATCATCCAGGCCGTCGCCGGCTGGGGCGACGATCTTTCGCCGAACGCGATCGAAGTCTACGTCTCGCGCCTGCGCTCCAAGCTCGAGCCAGCCGGAATCAGGATCCGCACCGTGCGCGGCTTCGGCTATATGCTGGAAGAGTACAAGTAAGGCGCACGATGGCCGCGCGAAGCCTGCGCGCGCACCTGCTGCGCCTGCTCCTGCCGCCGATCGCGGCGCTGCTTGCGCTCGGGGCCGTGGTGGCCTACTACCCGTCGCTTGAGCCCGCCACACAAGCGTACGACCAGGCGCTGGTTGATATCGGCCTTGCGATCGGCTCGCAGGTACGGGTCACCGAGACTCAGTACCGCTTCGAGCTGCCGCAAGCAGTGGACCAGGTCCTGCGCACTGATCGCTTCGACCGCATCTACTACCGCATCACGAGTCCATCGGGAATCGAGATCGCCGGCGATCCGGAGCTACCGCCGCCGCCGAGCGACGAAATTGCGCACAACACCGTCTTCGACGGCAGGAAAGTGCGCGTAGTCACGGTGCAGTCTCCGTGCGGCAGCTCGATCTGCACCGTGCTCGTCGGCGAGACGACCCTCAAGCGCGAGCGCCTCGCGCGCGACATCGTGCTGCAGAGCCTTTTTCCGGAGCTCCTGATCGCGCTTGCGACGCTGGTCATCGTCTGGTTCGGCGTCAAGCGCGGGCTTGAGCCGCTTGCGCGGCTTTCGGAGGAGATCAAGTCGCGCTCGGCGGGCGACCTGCGGGCGATCGACGCCGCCGGCGCGCCGCAGGAGACGCGGCCGCTCGTGGGCGCGCTGAACGGCCTGCTCGAGGAGGTATCGGCCGCGAGCCGCAGCCAGCAGCGCTTCCTCGCGAACGCGGCGCACCAGCTGCGCACGCCGCTCGCCGGGCTGCAGGCGCATACGGAGATCGCGCTCGCGCAGCCGATGCCCGAAGCCTGCCGCACGCAACTCGAGCAGGTGCACCGGGCGACGATCCGCACCGGCCGCCTCGCGAACCAGCTGCTCGCGCTTGCGCGCACCGAGCCGGCCGCGCGCTCCGCGACCGCGGCGGTCGACCTCAAGGGTATCGCCGGTAACGAGGCCGATGCGTGGCTACGCCAGTCGCTCACTCGCGATATCGACCTCGGCTTCGAGCTGGATCCCGCGCCGGTGCAAGGCGACGCCTTTCTGCTGCGCGAGGCGCTCTCGAATCTCGTGCATAACGCGATCGAGTACTCGAACCGCGGCGGCCGCGTCACCGTGCGCACCGGGCGGCGCAACGGCCACGCGTTCCTCGAGGTCGAGGACGACGGGCCCGGAATCGCTCCCGAGGAGCGCGAGCGCGTACTCGAGCGTTTCTACCGCGTGCCTGGCACGCCGGGCACGGGCAGCGGCCTCGGGCTCGCCATTGTGCGCGAAATCGCCGCGAGTCACGCCGCGAGCCTTTTTGTCGCCGAGGGAGCAGCCGGCGGCTGCAGAGTTGGGATAACATTTCCGCATGGATAGCGTAGATATCGAAGTGCTTCGGACCGCGGACGAGTGGCGCAAGGGCGGGCGCAAGGTCGCGCTCGGCACGATCGTGAAGACCTGGGGCTCGGCGCCGCGCCCGGTGGGCGCGATGGTCGCGATCCGCGACGATGGTCAGGTGGTCGGGTCAGTCTCCGGCGGTTGCGTGGAAGACGATCTAATAGAAAAAATAAAAAATCAATCGGTTGCCGCCCGAAAGCCCGAGCTCGTCACCTACGGAGTCACCAACGAAGAAGCGACACGCTGGGGGCTGCCGTGCGGCGGCACGCTGCAGCTCGTAATGGAGCCGCTCACGGACCGGAGCGGGATAGCCGAGCTTCTGCAGAGAATATCTTCTCAGCAGCTCGTCCGCCGCAGACTCGATATGGAGAGCGGCCGCGCCACGCTCGAGTCCGGACGCTGGCAGGACGTGCTCGAGTTCGACGGCCGCGTGCTCTCCACGGTGCACGGGCCGCGCTGGCGACTGGTGCTGATCGGGGCCGGGCAGCTCACGCGCTACCTTGCCGAAATGGCGCGCATGCTCGATTACCACGTCGTGGTGATCGACCCGCGCGAGGAGTATGCCGCGGGCTGGGACCTGCCTGCCGTGCCGATCAACCGCGGCATGCCCGACGACGTAGTGCGCGAACTGCAGCTCGACGGCCACAGCGCGATCGTCGCGCTCACACACGACCCGAAGCTCGACGACCTCGCGCTTATGGAAGCGCTCAAGTCGGCGGCGTTCTACGTCGGCGCGATCGGGTCGAAGAAGAACAATGACGCGCGCCGAGAGCGGCTGCGCGAGTTCGACGTCTCCGACGAGGAGATCGCGCGCCTGCGCGGCCCGGTGGGACTCTACATCGGCTCGAAGACCCCGCCCGAGATTGCGGTCGCTATCCTCGCCGAGATGACCGCGGTGCGCCATGGCGTAGCCGAGCCGAGTTGGGCGGCGAAGCAAGAAAGGCGCTTCGATCCGTCTGCTTGTGAAGTAAAGGAAGTGAAACAAGCCTGAAAATCGTCGGCCTGCTACTGGCCGCAGGGTCGGCGACCCGCTTCGGCTCGGACAAGCTCCGGCACGAGCTTCCACACGGCGTTTCGATCGCGGTGCAAGCCGCGCGCCATCTGAAGGCGGAGCTTGACCGGGTCGTCGCCGTGGTGCGACCCGGCAGCGCGGAGCTCGCGGCGGCCCTCGAAGAAGAAGGATGCGAGGTCGCGGTATGCGAAAACGCTGCCGACGGAATGGGCGCGAGCCTCGCCTGTGCGGCAAGAGAAGCTCGCGAAGCGGACGGCTATCTCGTGGCGCTGGGCGACATGCCTTTCGTGCGGCGCACGACGATCGCCGCAGTGCGCGATGCGCTCGTCGCCGGCGCGCCGCTCGCGGCGCCCTACTTTCGCGCGCGCCGCGGCCATCCGGTCGCGCTGGCAAAAAGGTTTCGGGAACAACTTTTCGCCTTGAAAGGCGACGTGGGAGCGAAGAAGCTGGTCGCGGACCATGAGGACATACTGATAAAAATCCCGGTGGGCGACCCTGGCGTGATTCGCGACATCGATACGCCCGGCGATCTCTTGCCGCCGCTTAGAATCTGACATGGCAAGCGAGCAGCTCGCGATCCTTTTCGCCGACGTCTGCGAAAGCACGGCCATCTACGAATCGATGGGCGACGCCCGCGCCCTCGCGGCAATCAACCGTGTCTTCGCGCTGCTCAAGGAGAAGGTCCAAGCGGCCGGCGGCGAGGTGGTGAAGACGCTCGGCGACGGCATGGTGTGCCGCTTTCCTCGCGCCGATGCTGCCTTCCGCGCCGCCTGCGCGATGCAGGAGGGAGTGACCGCCCACGCGGATGCCGGACCCAAGCTGATGATCAAGGTTTCGTTCACCTGGGGCGCCGTGGTCACCGAGGCGGGCGACGTGTTCGGCGACACCGTGAACGTGTGCGCGCGCCTGGTCGGCGCCGCCGGGCCGGAGCAGATCCTGACCACGCACGAGACGGTCGAGGCGCTCTCGCGCGGGGCGGGCACGCGCTGCCGCGAGCTCTACCCGATTAGGGTCCGAGGCCGCGCCGAGGAAGTGAAGGTGTGCGAAGTCCTGTGGCGCTCCGACCCGGACGTCACCGAGGCGTTCTCCCGCTCGCAGCTCACCGCCGCGACGCGGGAATGGATTCTCAAGCTCACCTACGGCGGCGACACGATCGTGGTCGAGCCGAACGCCGCGGTCAGGCTCGGCCGCGGCAAGACAAACGAGGTCGTCGTCACCAGCAGCAAGGCCTCGCGCGTTCACGCTCGCATCTACGGCCGCGGCACCAATTTCGTGATCGCCGACCAGTCCTCGAATGGCACGTTCCTCGCGATCGACGGCAACACCCGCGAGGTAGCGCTGCGGCGCGATGAGGCGATGCTCGGCGAGCGTGGCGCCATCGGCCTGGGCGGCCCGACCCACGGCGGCGGCGACCACGTCGTGCGCTACGAGCTCGAGCGCCGCAAGTCCTGAGCGCCCCTAGCGCTGGGCTACCAGCGAGTTGCGGTACACGAGCTCGGCGCTCGCGAGGTCTTCGACCGCGACGCCTACCGACTTGAACAGGGTGATTTCCTCCGCCGACTCGCGTCCGGGCTTGCCGCCGAAGACCTCGCCGATTTCGGCGAAAATGTTGCCGCTGGCGATCACGTCGCCGGATTCACACGAAGCGGCCTCGCGCTGCTCGACATAGAGCTTTGCCTTGCGCAGGACATTGTCGTCGAGCTCGCGCCAGTCCGGCCGCGGCGCGCCGACCGCGTTGATATGCATCCCCGGCGACAACCATTCGCCCATGAGCACCGGCGTCCTCGATGTAGTGGCGACCAGGACCACGTCGGCGCCGCGCACCGCGTCTTCTGCCGAGCGCGCGAGTTGTACTCCGAAACGCTCTGCGAACGCGCGCGCGTTGCTCGGGCTCCAGACTCGAACCTCGCGAAAATCCCGTACCAGCCGCAGCGCCTCGAGGTGGCTCTGCGCTTGCACGCCCGAGCCCAAGATCGCAAGCACGGCGGCGTCGCGGCGCGCGAGCGCCCTGGTCGCGGCGGCCGAAACCGCCGCCGTGCGCATCTCCGTGATGAGCCGCCCGTCCATCACCGCGAGTGGCTCGCCCGTTTCGGGCTTGAAGAGAACGATGAGCGCGTGGTGCGTCGGAACGCCTCGGTTGTTAGGAAAGAAGGTAACCAGCTTCGCGCCGAGCTGCCCTTCCGCATAGGCGGGCATGCTGCCGAGAAAACCACCGTGTCCGGCGACCGGCACCATCACGCGCACCGGCTGCGTTGCTTCGCCCGCCGAAAGCGCACGCAGCGCGCGTTCCACCGTCGGGATGAGCGCTCGCATCTCCAGGAACCTACGTACCGCAGCTTCGTCCAGGATCAACACGCGATCCGCTGGCCCTGGTTTTCAGCGATCG